>CAYTGY010000115.1:0-9372 GCA_964437265.1 uncultured Spirochaetaceae bacterium
CATAAGCGCTAGGTCCGCGCCGATCTCTCTGACGAGCTGTCCGTGATCTCCGCGCTCTTCACCGTACGGACGGATACGGGAATCGAGGAGGGACTCGACGGGTTTGCGGAGTCGTACCGCACGTGGTCACAGCGGTCTCGTTTCCCTGGGTTGGTCGCAACCGTTCGCGTCTACCAGGTCCAGGAAACCGGCATGGTTGTCAGCGAGTTCGATCCGGAGGCAGAGGCCTTTGACATGCTGCGAGAGCCGCTTTCGCCGGAGGTTGCACAGCTCGCGTCACAGATCGCCGACCACATCCAAGGCAGAGATTCGCTCCCGATCGACTCCACGGTGAGAGTCCTTACTCCGATCGGCAATGCCGACGTTGCTGCAATCGGCCTCGCTGACCGAAACCTGGTTCTCGGTGGCGTTCCCACCCCGACCATCACTGGTCGTGTTGCAGCCACGGATCTGACGGGGTATCTGGTGGCGGAGATCGATCGTGAGTACCTCGCTTCAGTGATGCTGCCCACACTCGTTGCCGATCATGTGCCGCTCGCGAGCAAGGGCGGCGACTTTGTCGCGGCAATCGTGGATCCTGAGGAGCAGTCGATTCTCTACAGCAGTGAGACGGTAACCGCGGCCGAGCTCTTTGGAGACGCCCATCGGCACTTCGATGACGAAGAGACGGTTGCCTTCAGCGCCACGATCGTGGCTGCCGACGTTGCCTCCGATGCGCAACTGCTCCGTGATGATTTGCCGCCGCCGGATGATGAGCCACCACGCGGTATCGATCGCGATGCTGTTGCCGTGCTTCGTCACCCTGTCCTGCAGATGTGGCTCGGTCGTCGTGGGCTCGACGATGGGCGTGATACTGTGTTTTTCGGGCCCGACAGCCGGCGGCGGCTGGACGTGCAGCCGTCGTTGCAGCTGGTAACCTGGCACCGTGCCGGTAGCATCGCCGAAGGCGTTGTCCAAGCACGGAACCGGAACATCGGTGTATCGGCGGTGGTGTTGCTGATACTCGCCGGGGCAATCGTGTTGCTGTATGCGATGTTGCTTCGCTCTCTTCGTCTCCGTGATCAGGAGCGTGAGTTCATCGCCTCGGTCACGCATGAGTTGCGGACGCCGATATCTGCAATGTATGCGACCAGCGAGAATCTGGCGCACGGAATCGTCAGTGCCGACGACCGCGTGATCGAGTATGGGCGGCTCTTGCTGGAAGAGGGGGCGCGACTTCGCACCATGATCGAGCAGGTGTTGCTCTTCGCCGGTCTGGGCGCCGCTCACCAGACGCTTCACCTCGAGCCGGTGGAAGTAGACGATCTCATCGACCGAGTTGTGACTCGAGTGCCTGAGGCCGACGATGCGCGTTTGTCGCTCGAGGTGAGCCGACCCATACCACCAATCGCGGCAGACCGCGTTGCTCTGGAGTCCCTCCTGTGCAATCTGGTCTCCAACGCATTCAAGCACAACGATGAGAGGGTCTCTGTCAGCGTTTCCGCAAGGCACGAGCCCAATCCACGCGGAGGGAAGTTCCTGGTTATTGCGGTGGCAGACACCGGGCGCGGGATTCCTCGCGCTGAGCGTGCGCGGGTGACCGAGCCGTTTTTCCGTGGTTCATGGAGCACGCGTCAGCAGATCCCAGGAAGCGGTCTGGGCCTCAGTCTCAGTGCTCGCATTTCCGCCTTGCATGGCGGAACACTGCGGTTGCAGTGCCCACCGACCGGCGGCACTACGGTGACGGTAACGATTCCGTCTGGCCGCGAGGAGGCAATGCGGTGAACGGGAAGATACTCGTCGTGGAAGACGATCGGGCAATTGCGATGGCCGTCCAGGATCGCTTGGAGAACGACGGCTACGTCACCGAGGTTGCTACGGACGGAGATGCCGCGTATCGGCGCGCCGGAGACGCCATATTTGACCTGGTTATTCTGGACGTGATGCTTCCCGGCAGAGACGGGCTTTCCGTCTGTCGTGATCTGCGTGCGCACGGCATCAAGACGCCGGTGCTGATGCTTACCGCAAAAGACCAGACCGTGGACAAGGTGGTGGGACTGAAGATCGGGGCTGATGACTATCTGACCAAGCCGTTCGAGATGGCGGAGCTGCTTGCTCGCATCGAGGCGTTGCTGCGTCGCGCGGGGCCACCGGAGCGAAGCGCGGACTCGTATCAGATAGGCGAGTTCGTCCTCGATCTCCGGCGACAGGAGCTGCGGCGCGGGGAGAAGCAGACCCCGCTCGCCACGACGGAGTTCAAGCTTCTTCGTTACCTGTGCGAGCACCGCGGCGAGGTCTTGGACCGCAACGAGCTGCTTGACGCCGTGTGGGGCTACGACCAGGTTCCCTACACACGGACGGTCGACGTACACATAGCGTGGCTTCGTCAGAAGCTCGAAGACAGCCGTCGGCAGGAACTGATCGTGACGGTCCGCGGACGCGGCTACAAACTGCAGGCGTAGCGTCGTTCGTCCCCCTTTTACCAACGCTTTACCCGCTTTACACAGTTTCACGCCCAGTTCACTCCCACCGCGTGCGCTACGACTACCCTCTCAACCAACACACAGTCCATAGGAGGGACGAAATGAGCAAGAGGATTTTGATGGTTGCAGTGGCATTGTTGATCGCGGGGAGCGCGGCGTTTGCCCAAACACAGGTCATCGGGCCAACCGACGAACTGGTAGCTTTTTTCCGCGCGCACGGCATCGACGAGGAATACCTCAGCCCGGATGTCGATCGTCACGAGATTCCGTGGGAGACATACCTCAAGATGAATCAGATCGGGCTCGGCGACGATGATGTTCGCGCAGAGATGAACCGACTCGCCTCAGCGGCACTCAGCCGGGTGTGGGACGAGGATATGGACGAGCTGACCCTCAAGGTTGGCCACCTTACCTGGACCCGAATGCCCTACGAAGAAGAGGACGAGTAGACCTCACCACCGACCCCATTCCCTTCTCGGCGCCGGAGTCACTCCGGCGCCGTTGGGTGATGCGCCGCCGTAGAGTGACGGTTTGTTTCACTCTAGGATGCTGCTTCCAAGGTAAGCTGCGCGCGACACTGATCGCGGCGCGGAAGCGCGTGGCCCCTACTCCGACGGCTCGTAGCCGAACGCGGCGTTGAACTCGTCAAGCGGAAGCTCGAGGCGCAGTGATCCGAGGGCGGCGTGAAGTGGTTCGGAGTGCGCTGCAAGAGCCTCCGGGGTGGCCTGCGGCATGAAGATGGCGATGACCCCTGGCTCCGGCGCGGAGGCCCAGATCTTGAGGGCGCTGCCGGAGTCCGATAGCTTGACCAACGACTTGTCGCCAGCCTCGACAACCGAGACCTGCGGGTCGGTAACGTTACTCGACCCCGCGATCGCCAGCAGCAGCTGCTCAATGAGCTCCGGTGCGAGACCGCCGGCTCCATCCGTGCCCTGTTCCACCTGGACTCCCCACTCGTCGAGGAGCGAGGTCGCCGGCATGTAGTAGAACGGCACGAGCACCTCGCCTTCCATCGGACCGGCCTCCTTGAGTTTCGCCGTGGAGCCGAGTAGAACCACACCCTGCTGCTGCCAGGCGATCCACCCGGCCGGCACCTCGATGGAAGCGAGACCCATCGAGTCGACGAACCGCTCCTCGGCAGCTACGCCGGCGGCCAAGATGAGCAGCAGTAGAACGAAGCCCGCTCGATTCATTCTGTTCTCTCCCATTCGATCCCCCTCGTTTTAAGTGTACTGATCTACTCAGCCATAGTCGAACAACCCAGAGCGTCTTGGCGGGATCGTTACGAGAGGATGCAGGAACCGCGTTCGTCCTCAATCCAAGGTCTTCGGATCCGGCTTGTGGTTTGGGTCGTACTGGTCGAACATGATCGGGTTGCCGTCGGGATCCGCGAGGGTGATGTACGCGGGACCCTCGGAATCGAGGTCCGCCGTCTCGACAAGCTCTACGCCGTCGCCTACCAGCGATCTCTGGATCCTCCGTACGTCGGTGGGGTTGAATGTCAGTAAGTTCTTGTCGAACATGCCCTGAAAGAGCCCGATTTTGGCATCGCCGTTCTTGAGGATGAGCCAGCCTTGGCTCTGGTCGCCATCAATCACCTCGAATCCAAGCTTTCGATAGAAGCTCAGCGAGGCCGCGATATCCTTCACGGTCAGACTAACCGAAAACGTACCTACGTCCATCGTCTCCTCCTCGCATAATGATGACAATATCGCACATATTTCACCAACGGGGTCCGACAATTCTTGCTTTTCCTGCCGGAACAGTCTTCCTGCTCAGCTAGTGTGCATTGTAACGGTGTGGTTCCGGGCGGACCAGATGCGCAACGGCAAACAAGAGAAGCAACAGCCCAATAACGCAGACCAGATACGGAGGGATCACCTCCAACCCGTAGGCCTCCGCGGTCAATCCCGCAACCGCCGGAAGGACGGCGCCTCCAAGACCCGCACCGGCTATCTGCATGCCGATGGTGTTGGAGAGGTGCTCGGACTCAACACGGTTTCTGGTGTCTGATACCAGCGCCGGAAAGATGGGGGCGATCACCAGACCCACAAGCGCGATCCCGACGACGGATACCGCGGCTCCGGCATCCATCCACACCAGCCCCACGCCGGCCGCCGCAAGCCCAATCCCCGCGGTCACCAGTCGAACCGGCCTGACGCGTGAGCCAAAAAAACCGGCGATGATCCGCCCAACGGTGAAGCTGGCCCAGTAGCCGGCGGTCACCACACCCGCCACGGCAGTGCTCACTCCGCGGGCCTCTGTCAGGAAGGTATACGCCCACAACCCGACTCCTAGCTCCACTCCGGTGTACGTGAAGAACAGGAGCATACCCAGCAGCGAACGGGGATTCCTGAGGCTCTGCCAGACACCGGCCTCGGTGCCGTGTCCTGGAGTGGGCTCGGGATTCTCACGTTGCGAAGCGCCGGAGTCGCCGGCCGGTGAGTCTGACCGCTCCCACAGCCTTCTGGTGATAAGAAATGCAGTTGCCAGGAGCAGCTGGGCGCCGGCGACGACCTGATACCCCGGCTGCCAACGGTCGCTCACCTGCAGCCCCACCGTCATGATGATCGGGCCCAGCGTGGTCCCCACCCCAAAGGAGGCGTGCAGCCACTGCATCAACCGCTGCGAGTGGTGGCGGTCTACATAGCTGTTGAGCCCGGCATCGATCGCGCCCGCGCCAAAGCCCCCTACGAGCGCGAGGCTCACAAAAAACCACCACGATGGCGCAAGGCTGTATGCGGCGAGCGCCACGGCGGTTGCGGCGCAGCTTGCAGCAAGCAGGCTCCCAACGCCGAGCCTCCGGACCAGCGCGCCGCTGAAAAGGCTCGAGCTCATGTATCCGGCGGTGGAGAAGACCAGGAACATGCCAAGCGCATCAAGTGGAAGACCAAACTGCGCCCTGATGCTTGGCCACGCCACGCCCAGCAGCCCGTCGGGCAAACCGAGTGAGACAAACGCGACCAGCGCGAGCGCGACTACCGCTCCATCACGTCGTTTCACGTGGATCGGGTCCGTCGCTCACGCTCGTCACAAGACGCAACAACGGCTCGCCGGCATCGGCAAGTGTCTCACCAAAACAGACAACACCGTCTTGGTGCCCGCCCATGATGATCACCCGCTCCGCGTCAGCCGGAGCTCGGTCCTGATACCTTCCGGCCAGGCCCCGTAGCGCCAACGCCATCTCCGGCGTGCCATAGGTTGCGTCCCGCGGCGTGGTGGGGAGCCGGTCGCAGTACGCCTCCCAAATCCGGCGATGATGGATATGGACCACCGCTTGTGCGTCGGGAACCGCCTCATAGATCGCGGCGTGACTGAGGGACTCGGAGGAAGCCTTGGTCAACCCGGTGCAGGAGAGCGTGTTTTGGGCGAGCGAGTAGTCGGTCACCAGAGCGTAGTGCTGCTCCTGCAGGTGTGCGAAGTTGCCCGTTGCTGAGCCGGTGATGTAGAACTGAGCCGGGGACCCACTGGACCCCGGTACGCGACAGGATACGTTGCCGAACCCGACTCCGTCGGGATACGCACCCACCAACCCCGCCGCATAGAGCTGACCGCGCCATCGTTCCAGTTCCCGCAACAGTGAGGGTGGGACGTGGATAGCAGCCTGGTTCCACTGCAGTTCAAACTTGAGATAGCCTTCGTCCTGTTGCTGACTCACGTCATTCGCTCCCTGGGTTTCATCGGATGTGTCGGCTGTGCTGAGGTCAGCCTGCTGCGACGGCCTCGCGAATCCGACTCGGCTCAATGATGCCGCGCTCGGTGATGATCGCGGTTATCAGCTCCGCCGGTGTCACGTCAAACGCCGGGTTGCGGACCGGGCTCTCCGCCGGCGCAATCCGCACCGTGTGCCGCGTACCATCAGCCACGTCGTTACCAAACATACACGCAACCTCATCCGGTGAGCGCTCCTCAATTGGGATGTCGCGGCCGGTAGGACACTCAAGGTCGATTGTCGCAAGCGGCGCCGCAACATAGAACGGGATGCCGTTCGCCCGCGCGACTACCGCGCTGGAATAGGTCCCAATCTTGTTGGCAATGTCACCATTTGCCGCCACGCGGTCGGTGCCGACGATCACCGCGCCAATCTCCTTCCGCCACATAAAGAGCCCGCTCGCGCTGTCCGCAATCACGGCGTGGTCAATGCCCTCTTGGCCAAGCTCAAACGCGGTGATGCGGCTTCCCTGGCAGCGTGGCCGCGTTTCATCCACCAGCACGGAGAACCGGATTCCCGCGCGCTTTGCCTTGTACATGGGCGCCGTAGCCGTGCCCCAGTCCACGGTTGCCAACCAGCCGGCGTTGCAGTGCGTGTTGAGCGTCATGCCGTCGCGGATCAGCGAAAGCCCGTGCTCACCAATCTGCTCACATGCGGCCTCATACTCGTCCGCGACGCGACGCGCGGCCACCAATGCGTCTGTCCCGGCCTCCACCAGCGATTGGACTCGGTTGACCGCGTAGAAGAGGTCCTGCGCGGTTGGACGAGTGGCGGTGAGCACGGCGGCAGCCTCGGTCAGGTCCACGCCTTGCATGGCCGCAAGCGCCATCCCGTATGCGGCGGTTGCCCCTATCGCCGGAGCCCCGCGCACCACCATAGTCTTGATGGCTCGGGCGGCCTCACGGTAGTCGGTTATGGCGATCATCTCAAAGGAGTACGGAAGCAGCGGCTGGTTCACCAGCTGCAACGCATCGTCTGCGAAGAAGACGGTCTTGCGGTGGGTTCCGTTGACAATCACGCGCCGCTCTCCGGATTCCCGCCGTCAGCGATTCGCGGAATCACCAGACGAAGCAGCCTGGTGACCTTGTCCGCATTCTCCTGAAAGATCTGGTAGACTGCCTGCCAACTCACCGGCTCTTCGTCTTCCTTCCAGCAGTCGTAGTCGGTGGACATGGCGACTGACGCATACGGAATGCCGGCTTCATTGGCCAGCGCGCACTCCGGGGCAATGGACATGTTGATCACGTCGGCCCCCCAGGCCCGGAACATGTGAGACTCCGCGCGGGTTGAAAAACGCGGGCCCTCAATGGTGACCACCGTCGCGCGCTTGTGGAACGTGAATCCAAGCTCCGTGCACCCGTCAATCAGCAGATCCCGCAGAGCCGCATCAAAGGGGTCTGCCGTAGAGACATGTTGGGGATGTCCGGGCTCGAACTCCTCAGAGAACGTCACCTTCCGGTGACGGGTGAAGTCAATAAACTGATCAAGGATCGCAAGATCGCCACGACCAATCTCCTCGCGCAATGATCCCACCGCGGTGGTGGTCACAATGTGCGTGCAGCCCAGTTGCTTGAGCGCATCGATGTTCGCGCGGTAGTTGACCTGCGTGGGAGGAATGGTGTGCTGCCGTCCATGCCGGGCCAACAGACACACCTCCGTCCCCGTGATGGTTCCCTGCTTCACCGCAGAGGAGGGCTCACCGTAGGGAGTCCTCACCGTCTGGTCCGTCGGGTCCTTCAGGATGTCCGGATCATCCAGACCGCTCCCGCCAATAATGCCGATTCGTGCCATGCGCTCAAGATACGATGGACGCGCAGCACCGTGCAAGGCTCCGCCCGCACGGCGCTCCCCGCCATTATGCGAACAGCACCAGGCTAATCGCCATCACCGCCATACCGGCAATCATCCCAATGATGCCCACGTGGTGCTCTCCATACTTCTCCGCCGTGGGCAAGAGCTCATCCAGAGAGATGTAGACCATGATTCCCGCAACAGCGGCAAACGTAAACCCGAACATCGACTCGCCAAAGATCCGCTGCAGGAGGAAGTAGCCAATCATCGCCCCGGCCGGCTCAGCGAACCCGGAGAGTGTGGAGTACACGAACGCCTTCTTGCGGCTACCGGTGGCGTAATAGATGGGTGCGGAGACGGCAATCCCCTCTGGAATGTTGTGAATCGCGATCGCCACGGTGATGCTGATTCCCAGCGCCGCATCATCGAGGGCAGCCACGAAGGTGGCCAATCCCTCAGGGAAGTTGTGGATTGCGATTGCAAACGCGGTAAAGAGTCCCATGCGAAGCAGACCGGCTCGACTGGCCGCCGTGGGGTCTGTCCCCGTGGTGAACTCGTGTGGGTTCGCCCGCTCAGGCACCAACGCGTCAATCAGGCCAATGATCCCAATGCCCACGAAGAATGCGATGGTGGTGACCAGGTATCCGGTCTTCTCTCCATAGACCACCTGGAGCGACGCTCTGGCCTTGTCAAAGATTTCAATCATGGAGACGTAGATCATCACGCCTGCTGAGAAACCAAGCGCGGCGGCAAGAAACTTACCGCTGAACGACTTGGAAAGGAACGCTATGACGCTTCCGATCCCGGTAGCGAGTCCGGCTATTACGGTGAGCGAGAGAGCGAACCAGAATCCTTCGGGTACCATAGCCGGCAGTATAGACTGGGGCGAGGATTGTTGGAATGCATAGTGCGCCGCGCTCCCATTCGGTACGCCGTCTCAACAATTCTTGCATCAGTACGTATGTTGTAGAAGAGGAGACGGTATGGCAACGGTACGATGGGGAATCTTGAGTACGGCAAACATCGGTGTGAAGAAGGTAATCCCGGCCATGCAGCAGGCGGAGCATGTGGAGGTGACCGCAATTGGATCACGTGACCAGGCTCGTGCCAGAATGGTAGCGGACCAATTGGGAATACCGGTGAGCTACGGAAGCTATGAGGAGGTGCTTGCGGACCCGAAAGTCGACGCGGTCTACATCCCGCTCCCGAACCACCTCCACGTCGAGTGGTCAATCAAGGCACTACAGGCAGGAAAACACGTCCTCTGTGAAAAGCCGATCGGGCTCTCGGTCACGGAGGCGGAGCAGCTCCAGGCGGCGGGGCGCAAGTATCCGTCGCTCAAGCTGATGGAAGCGTTCATGTACCGGCACCACCCGCAGTGGGTCAAGACCAAGGAGCTGGTGGACA
>CAYTGY010000116.1:0-8749 GCA_964437265.1 uncultured Spirochaetaceae bacterium
CCTGCTCAAGGGCAACGCGCATTGTGTTCGGATCGATGTTCTTGATCTTGATGTCCATCTGAAAGGCTGTGATACCGTCTTCCGTACCGGCAACCTTGAAGTCCATATCACCAAGATGGTCTTCCTCTCCCAGGATGTCTGAGAGCACAACCACATCATCGCCCTCTTTCACCAGCCCCATAGCGATGCCCGCGACCGGTTTTGGGATGGGCACGCCCGCATCCATCAGCGACAGCGACCCGCCACATACCGTTGCCATGGACGATGAGCCGATGCTTTCGAGGATCTCGGAGACCACACGAAGAGTATACGGAAACGTGTCCGGACCCGGCAGGATAGCCTCCAAGGCTCGGTGAGCAAGATGGCCGTGACCAATCTCGCGCCGGCCGGTGGAGAGCCGACCTGTCTCGCCGACGGAGAACGGCGGAAAATTGTAGTGCAGCAGGAAACTCTCCTTGCTGTCCGTTTCAATGTTGTCCAGGATTTGCGCATCCCGCCGCGTACCCAGCGTGGTAACGGCCAACGCCTGGGTCTCTCCACGCGTGAAGAGCGCCGAGCCGTGGGTCTTCGGGAGCACGCCCACTTCGCACGATATGGACCGAATATCCTCCGGTCCGCGGCCGTCTGTGCGCTTCTTGTTCTTGACAATGGAATTCCGAACCACCTCCTGCTCCAGGTCCTCCATCATCGTTCCAAAAAGCTTCTCGTTCTCCTCGCCAATCCGATCACCGAATTGGTCCTTCGTCTGGGAGATCACCTCAGAAATGGCCGATTCGCGGTTCATCTTGCCCGTCACGAAGCACGCTTTCTGCATCCTGGGTAGCGCGAACGCGCGGATCTCCTCTTCAACGTCCAAGGGCGTCGGCGCCTCCGGCAATGGGAGCTTCTCCTTCCCGGCAAGCTCGCGCAGCTCGAGCTGCATCTTACAGAGCTCCGCAATCACCGGCCGGGCGGCCTCAATCGCGTCAATCAACAGCTCTTCACTCACCTGCTCCGCGCCGCCCTCAACCATAGTGATGCCGTCCATGGTCCCGGCCACCACAATGTCAAGATCCGGCGAGTCCAGTTGCTCATACGTGGGATTCACCACCAGTTCGCCATCCACGTACCCGACGCGCACCGCGCCCACGGGTCCGTCAAATGGAACGTCGGAGAGCACCACTGCCGCGCTGGCCGCATTCATGGCGATGACATCCGGCGGATTGACCTGGTCCGTGGATATGGTCGTTGGGACAACCTGAATGTCGCGTCCGAAGCGTTTTGAGAAAAGCGGCCGCAGCGGACGGTCAATCAGACGTGATACCAGGATCTCCCGGTCCTTTGGTCTTCCTTCGCGCTTCAGGAAACCGCCGGGGATTTTTCCTGCAGCGTAGTACTTCTCGTTGTACTCAACCTGGAGGGGTACATAGTCCAGCCCCTCCACAACCCGCCCACAACACACCGTTGCGAGCACCGCGCTGTCACCGTAGCGGGCGAAGACCGCGCCATTGGCCTGTTTGGCCATCCGGCCGGTCTCCAGAATCAGCTCGGTACCAGCTATCGTTCTGCTAACTGTATGCATTCAATGTCCTTCTTTGTGTTTCGTGCTGTTGCGGTGCCCGAGCCCCACACCCACGGGGCCGCGACGATGCTACTTTCTAATGCCAAGCTGCTTGATCAGCTCTCGATACTTTTCCAGATCCTTGTTGGCCAGGTACCGAAGCAGCCGGCGGCGCTTGCCGACCAGCTTGAGCAGCCCTCGTCGACAACCATGATCCTTCGCGTGGGTCTTGAGATGGTCCGTGAGGTACGAGATTCGCTCGCTCAGTATCGCAATCTGGGCTTCGGTGCTTCCCGTATCCTTCTCCGAAGCCCCGTACGTGGAAACGATTTCTTGCTTTCGTTCCTTGCTCAGCGGCATGGTGCACTCCTTCTATTCACTCTGTTTTCTCTTCTAATCCAATATACAGCGTATCGCCGTCGGCGGGCTCATCCCACTCCACCGCGGATGTTGAGACCCGTATCTCAGTCGGATGCCCCGCCTCGCCATTGCGGACGTAACCGGCATACCGGCCCGCCGGCGGTACCAGCTGTCCGCAGGCGGTAACCACGCTCCGACTCCGCTGCTCCAGCCCGATCCTACGGTTGTGTTCGCAGACATCCAGTTCATATGCCGATGATAAGAGCCGCCGCGCGTCCTTGAGCCTTCCGTGCTCAACCAGCCCCCGTATCATGGAACTGGACAAGGCGGCTCCCGCTTCCTTCACCGGCTCCAACACAATCACTTCGACCCCTTCGGGTTCCAGCAGCACCCCAATATCGTCGGCGGTCATCGACATGTCCCGACCACAGGCAAAATCATGCCCGACAACCACTCGCTGAACGGAGAAGCTGCGCACGAGCCGCTGAAAGAAATCCGTGCCAGACATTTTACTGAACTGGTACGAAAAGTCAATTCCGACGACTAGTCGTATCCCCAGCTGCTCCAGAGCGCTACGCTTCTGCCGCGCCGTCATCAGGTATCCCCGAAAACGCTCAGGCCTCAGCGTCTCTTGCGGATGACGATCAAAGGTAATCACCGCGGCGATCGCCTCATGACACTCGGTAACCCGCCGGATCAGCTCACGGTGGCCGCGGTGCACACCGTCAAAGACGCCAATCGTCAGACACACCGGCGCGTTGGAGATCCGTCGCTCGGTGAGATCCGTCCACTGCAGATCAATCATGCGCTACCGCTCCGCTGCGCCAGCACCGCCCGGTACCGAAAGGCGTCTCCGTCGCGCCGAAGAAGCGCAAGCGCCTGCCCCTCATGATGAAGCAGAACCTCTTCCGCGGACACATCCTCCAGTCGCAGATCACGGTCAACTGCACCGCCGTGGCTGATCCTACCTATCAACTCCGCCGGCACCGCCACGCGCGCCACCGACTCCATTCGTGACAGCGCGTCCAGCAGGGGCAAGACACGGCCGTCGTATTCGTCGGACCGAACGCTCTCCTCCACCAGGAACGGCCCCACCTCAGTACGTCGTAACTCGCGCACATGTGCTGCTGAACCAAGGTGCCGTCCAATATCACGGGCCAGGGCGCGAATATACGTTCCAGCCGAGCATGCCACGTCCAGCACCCCCGCCCCATCACGGTAGTCCAGGAGCTCGAGCCCTGAGATCACAACGCGTCGCGACTTTGGAGCCACCGCTACCCCGGCCCGAGCCAGCTGATACGAGCGCTTCCCGTCAACGTGCACGGCCGAGAATGCCGGTGGTGTTTGCTCGAATGATCCCACCCACGCCGAACAGGCGTCCCGCAGCGCATCCCGACTGGGCGCCTCAGCGGTGCGTTGCACGGTGCCGGTTAGGTCAAGAGTGTCGGTCTCCTCACCAAACGCAAAGACCGCACGGTATCGCTTTGGCATACCGGAGAAAAGCACGGCGGCCTTTGTCGCCGCCCCAATGAGTACAACCATCAGTCCTGTCGCAAACGGATCCAGCGTGCCGGTGTGCCCCACCTTCCTGCTCCCAAGCCGGCGTTTCACTGCGCCAAGCGCCGAAAAAGAAGAGCGCTCAGCCGGCTTGTCCAACAGGACCACACCGGGACCGACGCCCGATGTCAGATCGTCTTCGGATGTGTCTGCTGAGGGTACTGTGGTCAACGCGCCAGCTCTTTGAGGCTTCGACTGACTTCGAAGCCCTCCTCAATACTATGGTCGGCCAGAAAGGTAAGCCGCGGCGTGTTGCGGAACCGTAGCTTCTTCCCCAGCTGCTGCTGTATGAAGCCGGCCGCATGGTTCAGTCCCCGAACCGCTTCTTCCAGCGTACCGCGCTGCGTGAACCCGGACACGCGCACCTTCGCGTACGCCAGATCCTTTGACACGTCAACGCCGCTCACGGAGATCATCGTGTCAACCCGCGGATCCTTGACCTCATTGCGAAGAATGAGAGAACTGATCTCCTCCCGCAACAGACTCTCTACGCGCCGCAACCGAACACTAGCCATTCTTCACCGTCTCCTCGAGCCGCTTCGCGATCTTTTCGACCTCGTACGCCTCGATGACGTCGCCGGGCTTCAGGTCATTGAAGTTCTCAATGCCGATACCACACTCATACCCGGAACCCACCTCGCGGGCGTCGTCCTTGAACCGCTTCAGACTGGAGATCTTCCCGGTATACAGCTCTACCCCGTCGCGTGTCACATGGGCGCTCGCATTCCGTCGAACCACACCAGTGGTAACGTAACACCCGGCGATCACGCCGATCTTGGGTACCTTGAACGTCTCGCGAACCTCCGCTGTTCCGATGGTCTTCTCTCGGAATTCGGGGGCCAGCAGCCCCTCCATTGCGTTCTTGATGTCATCAACAACGTCGTAGATGACGTTGTACTTCCGGATCTCCACCTTCTCTTGTTCCGCCAGCGTCTGAATACGCGGTGTGGGTCGAACATGGAAGCCGACGATGATCGCGTCGCTGGCGGATGCAAGCATTACGTCGGATTCGTTGACGGCGCCGGCGGCAGCACGCAACACGGAGAGACGGATAGCCGGAGTAGAAAGCTTCTCCAGGCTGCTCTGCAGCGCCTCTACTGATCCGTGCACGTCACCCTTGATGATGACCTTCAGTTCCTGGACTTCGCCTTCCTGGATGCTGTCATAGAGGTTGTCCAGCGTGATCTTCTTCACGTTCCGCGCTTCCTCTACCTTCTTCAGCTCCTGACGCTTGTCACCCACCTGCCGTGCGTACTTCTCGTTCTCCGTAACCTGGAACGGGTCTCCCGCCTGTGGGATTCCGGTGAATCCAAGAATTTCAACCGGCATTGACGGTCCGGCCGATTGCACCTGGTCACCCCGGTCATTGAACATTGACCGTACCTTCCCGGGGTAGATGCCCGCGACAAAGCTATCTCCAACCTTGAGCGTCCCGCGCTCGATCAGGACGGTGCTTACCGTACCGCGCCCCGGATCAATCTTGCTCTCAATAACGGTACCTTCCGCGTTCCGGTCAAAGTTCGCCTTGAGCTCCAGCACTTCTGACTGCAGGACGACCGACTCAAGCAGCCCGTCGACCCCGTCTCCCTTGAGAGCCGATACGTTCACGAACAGCGTGTTCCCACCCCACTCCTCCGGAATGAGGTCCAAGTCAGAGAGCTGCTGCCGCACGCGGTCCGGGTTTGCGTCCTCAAGGTCTACCTTGTTCACCGCAACGATGATGGGGACATTGGCGGCCTTCGCATGATCCACCGCCTCCCGAGTCTGTGGCATCACTCCGTCATTGGCGGCAACTACCAGCACAACGATGTCCGTGACCTTCGCGCCACGCGCTCGCATCTGCGTGAACGCTTCGTGGCCCGGTGTATCAAGGAACGTAACCACACCATCCCCGACGGCGACCTGATACGCACCGATATGCTGCGTGATTCCTCCGTGCTCGCCGGCAACGACGTTCGTTCGGCGAATCGTGTCCAGTAGCTTCGTCTTGCCGTGGTCAACGTGCCCCATCACCGTCACAACCGGCGGTCTGGGGCGCATATCGCTCTCTTGGTCATCTCCGGTCTCAATCAACGTCTCGTCATACAGAGATACGATATTGACCGTACATCCGTACTCCTCAGCCAGCAGCGTCGCCGTCTCCGCATCAATCTGCTGATTGATGGTGACCATCATACCCATGCTCATCAGCTTCGCGATCAGATCCGACGCCTTGAGGTTCATCTTCTTCGCCAGCTCACTGACGCTGACAACCTCCATGATGTCGATCTCCTTTGGTACAGGGTTGATCTTGGGGCGCGCCCGCTTCTGCTTGTAGTGGATCTCCTTCTCTTGGTGACGTTCCTTACGCGGGTACTGTTCCTTCCGTTTGGTCTTGAAGAACTTCTTGCCCGCCGGCTTCTTCTCATCCGTAGATGCTGGAGGCGCCCCGGGGCGCGGTCCCATGCCGGGCCGTCCCGGCCCAGGCGGCCGCCGCGGACCAGCCGGCCGTGGCCCTCGGGCGCTTGGAGGACCGCTGGGCCTTCCGCCACCGGGACGTGGCGGCCGCCCGGAGGGTGCACCAGTTCGGCCTCCGGGCCCACCGGGGCGTCCGCCGGCGGTGCGTCCGGACACGCGAGCAGACTCCCGCACCGACGGCGGCGGCTCGTTATAGTTCTTGACGGTAAACGGATTCTCCCGCTTCTCCGGGGAGGCCGGCTTGCCGCTCTTTGGCTTCTCCGATGTCGCTCCGGCAGGTGAAGCGCCTTCAGTCGCCTCAGGGCGGGCGGCCGGGCGCTCCGCTTTCGCGGTCTCCGGCGGTCGTTGTGCGCCCTCCTGGTCCGCGCCGCTTCGCTTTATCCCAGCTGAGGCGGCCGTCTCCGCCGCCGGCGCTGCTTCCGCGCCGCTCTCCGTTGCCTCCACCGGCTTGGGCGCGGGGCGCCCGGCCGTCCCCGCGGCGTCCGACGGTTTTGTCTCTTGCCGCGTGGTGGGTTGCGGTGCATCTGCATCAGCGGGGCGAGGCTTCGGCTTCGGCTTCCGGCGAACAACGACCCGGACCTTCTTCGCTTTCGAATCCTCCGATTCGCTGGGCCGTTCCTCGTGTCGATGCTTGATCAGAGTTGCCTTCGGTTTCTGCTTTTCCTGATCCTCAGCCATATATCCCCTTCAGACTGCTACGAGTCGCCATTATCCTCATCTTCTTCGATGATTTCAACATTGTCGGAGATGATCGCCTGAATTGCGGCTACATCGTCTTCAGTGATGCCCTCGGTTGCACGAAGCTTCTTCTCCGGCATCTCGAGCAGATCAACGATATCCACGACTCCCTGCTCCTTAAGAATCGCGACAACATGATCACTGATCTCGGGAAGCTCGGAGATCAAGGTTATCTCCTCTTCGCTCTCCGTCTCAGGCTCACCATCAGTGACCGCCGCGGCAACCGCTTCAACGGCTTCGCTCTCAGCTCCGTAGCTCGCTTCAGCGGACCCTTCATCAGGCTCCGCCGGCTCGGACTCCTCCGCCGCCTCGTCCTCCGGCTCATCGCCTTCGGCGTATTCGGCGTCGGCATACTCCTCTTCAGCGTAGCCTTCGTCCGCCGTCTCCTCATCAATGATCTCAACGCTCTCATTGACAATTCGACGAATCGTCTCCGTGTCTTGATCGCTCAACCCTTCAATGGCGGCCAACTGCTCGTCGGTAAGGTCAAGCCAATCCTCTATGTACTCGACCCCGTTTCGCTCGAGCGCGGCAACGGCCTGTTCGGGTACACCGGGGAGCTCGGAGATCCGGGTGATCTCCTCCTCTTCATCAAAATCAGAGAAGAGCGCTGAGACGGCGCGCTTGGTCTCCGCAGAGATATCCATCTCCGCGAACTGCGCCTCGGTCTTGACGTCAATGCTCCAGTCAACCAGGCGGTTTGCCAGCCGTACATTCAAACCTTGCTTTCCAATTGCGAGTGACAGCTGATTCTCCGGAACCACGGCCAGCGCCTGACGCTTTGCGGCATCCAGGACCACCACGTGACTGACCTCTGCCGGTGAAAGCGCGTTCTTGATGAAGGTGCGAGCGTCCGTATCGTACTTCAGAACGTCGATCTTCTCCCCCTCCAACTCCCTGACAATGCCCTGAATCCGGACGCCGCGCAGGCCGACACACGCGCCGACGGGGTCTACGTCCTCACGGTTGGAATAGACGGCCACTTTGGTCCGATAGCCCGGCTCTCTGACGATCTTCGCGATCTCAACGGTCTTGTCATAGACCTCCGGCACCTCCAGCTCAAAGACCTTCTTGACAAACTCAGTGTGCGTCCGTGAGAGAACAATCTGCAGCCCGTTCGGATTCTTGTTCACCTCATAGATGAGCGCCCGAATACGGTCATTTGGACGATACACCTCACGGGGTGACTGGTAGCGCTTTGGCAAGATACCTTCGGTTTTGCCAAGGTCAACGAAGATGTTTCCGTTGCGCTCACGTTGGTAGTATCCAATGATCATCTCACCGACTTTGTCGATGAACTCAGAATACAGCGTGTCCTTCTGAATCTCGCGAAGGGTCTGCCGCGCCTTCTGCTTTGCGCTCTGCACCGCTACGCGATCGAACTCTTTGGGGTTTATCTCAATGAGCAGTTCGTCCCCAATCTCGCATGCATCGTTGAGCAGCAGTGCTTCATCCAATGCAATCTCCGAAACCGGATCATACACATCTTCTACGATTTTTTTGCGCGCGAAGATGGTGACGTCCGACCCGTCGTCGCTAAACCGCACGACGGCGTTATCCTGCGTCCCAAACTTCTTCTTGTACGCGGCAAGGAGAAACTCTTCAACTGTCCGCATGATCAGCTCTTCGCTGATCCCGCGGTCTTGAACGAGCAACCGAATTGCATCACTCAGTCCAGAAGCCACCTATTTGACCTCCACTGTGTAGTCCAGCTTGGCTTTCTGGATCTCACCGAACGGGATGAACCGGGACTCCGTTCCTATACGAACGGTTACCCCCTCATCATTCGTCTCTTCTATGACCCCGCCAAGCCACTCTCCCGAGCTCCGCTCGAGGACCCGCACGCCGCGCCCCGCGAACACGGCAAACTCCGACCAAGACTTGAGGTTTCGATCAATGCCGGGGCTTGCGACTTCGAGCGCAAGGTCCCGTGTATCGGTCAAGACGCTCAGTCGCGGGTAGACGGTCTTGTGCACGGTAGCGCAATCATCGGCCCCCACGCCATTTGCGGAATGCACCACAAGATGCGCGCGAATCTGCCGGTTCACCGTCCGGCACCGGAACTCCACGATTGCGAATCCCAGGCCGCCGACGATT
>CAYTGY010000116.1:8759-9322 GCA_964437265.1 uncultured Spirochaetaceae bacterium
CTCCGTGTACATCGGAGCGACTCCTGCTTCCACATAAAAAAAGAGCCGACAAGCGACTCTTCCGCGGGAAGACTCTCACTACGAAGCACGGGCCCGAAGACCCGTGCTTCTCGTACTGAATACTACCAACACCTTGCCCCGATGTCAACGGCAGCTCAGATAACAACGCGCTCTGCGTATGTGGTATGCAGCAGGTGGTGAGAGCGCTCGCCAAGCGGGGCGGTGAGGTACCGCTGGTAGAGCTCCTGAACCTTCGGGTTTAGGTGCGACTTGCGCAACGGCTTCCCCTCATCCTCCTCGTAGATCGCTCGTATCCGGGCACGTCGAACCTCATCAGTGGTCATGCGCGGCTGTCCGCCGCCCCCGATACACCCGCCGGGACACGTCATAATCTCAACAAAGTGGTACTCGCGTTCACCAGACCGCACAGCGTCAAGCAGCGCGGCCGCGTTTCCCAGCCCGTGCGCGACGGCAACCTTCACCTCAACGCCGTCAAGAAACGCCCAGTCGGGAAGCGGGTTCGCTATGGTCACCGCGGCTTCCTTGATCCCTTGCAGCCCGGC
>CAYTGY010000117.1:0-9321 GCA_964437265.1 uncultured Spirochaetaceae bacterium
GTTCAGCAGCTGGCCACCCCCGAATTCGCGGACGGTCTGCCAGTCGTTCCGACGCTGGAACTGATGACGGCGAAGCTTTATCTCAAAGACATCACCAAGGATTCCGGATGCAATGATCTGCTTCACGTGGATGAAATCGTGGTCAAAGCGGCGATTATGCCGGACAAACAGTTTGCCCCCTCCGAGCGATTGATCAAGATAGATGAGGGCCTCAGTGTCACGAAGATTGGTACACACCGGTTTCTCCACCAGCACCATCTTCCCGGCTTCCATGGCGGCTTTTGCCGTGGGGAAGTGATCCGTAGTGCGGTTGGCAATATCCACCAGCTCAACCCGCTCGTCGGCGAGAAGCGCGTCGACAGTCTCATGACCGGACGCTTCCGTCTTCTCGGCAAGCTCCTGCCGTCGTTCCGGGATGGGGTCGCAGCCGGCCACCACAGCGAACTGCTCCGGGAACGCAGCCAACTCCGGAAGATGCCCGTGCATCCCCGCACGTCCCAGACCCACAATGCCAATTCGGATTGGATCACTCATCTCGCCCTCATGTAGTCCATAATCGAATCTGACGGCCTACCGGCCATGATCCGGTGGTACTGATTCTGTCGAATCTTGATCATCCGTTCAAGACCCATGTTCTCCACCGTGGCAACAACGGTGCCCCAGCCGGCCCACGCGGCCGCGGCCCGGTTCATCCGGGCATTGCCGAACGGGTATGATACGCGACATACTGGAAAACGAGACGCAGATGGACCAACCACGGTACTTCAAGAAACTGGTAGGAGAGCGCTGCTACCTCTCGCCAATCAATGCGGAGGATGCAGCGACATACGTGGCGTGGCTCAACGATCTGGAAGTGACCCGGATGCTCACGCTCGCCTCAATTAACGTGTCAATGCTGAGCGAGAAAGAGGCACTCGAACGGCTGCAGCGCCAGCACGTCTACGGAATTGTGACGCTGGAGAATGACCGGCTCATTGGCAATTGCGGGCTCCACGACATTGACCACATAGACCGCACCGCGGAGATCGGCATCTTCATTGGAGACAAGGCGTACTGGGGTCAGCGGTACGGAAGAGAGGCAATGCGACTTCTCTTGGGCTTCGGGTTTGACTACCTGAACCTGCGGAACGTGATGCTGCGGGTGTTCGCCTTCAACGGGCGAGCAGTCGCAAGCTACCGCAGTCTTGGATTCACGGAGATCGGCCGCCGCCGGTGTTCAGTATACCGCGAAGGCGCTGAGCATGATGTCATCCTGATGGATCTGCTGGACACCGAATTCCGCACCGCGGCGGCGCGGTGAGCCGTGTCGATCAACCCGCTCTTTTGGTAGGTTAGTAGGTACCAGGAGACACACGTATGGCCGTTAAGTATCAGGATTACTACAAGACGTTGGGGGTGGACCGCTCGGCGTCTCAGGATGAGATTCACAGTGCCTACCGAAAACTGGCGCGTACGTACCATCCGGACCTCAACAAGAGCGCCGACGCGGAGAATAGGTTCAAAGAGGTGAATGAGGCCTATGAGGTCCTCAAGGATCCGGAGAAGCGGCAACGGTACGACACCCTGGGCAGCGACTGGCAAAGCGGGGACGACTTCTCGCCACCTCCCGGCTGGGAGCAGTTCTCCTCCGGCGGCGGCTGGGGATTCCGCTCCACGAGTCGGCCGGAGGGGCGCACCGGCCGCGGAACCGGGTTTGGCGGCGTCTTCTCCGGAGAGGAGGAAGGCGAGTTCTTTGGTGGCTTCAGCGACTTCTTCCGGACCATGTTCGGAGGATTCGGGCGCGACACGGAGGAGCCGGCCGGCGCTCGTGGGTGGGCTCGTGCCGGTGAGGATCATGAGGCGGATGTAACCATTCCGCTTGAGGAAGCGTACCAGGGCGGCAAGAAGACGGTGACCCTCACCCAGCAGGTGACGGACGCGCAGGGTCGGATCGCCACCACCAAGCGCAGCTTTGACGTCAATGTCCCCGCCGGCATTACGGACGGGACGCGCCTGCGACTGGAAGGCCAAGGCGGTGACGGGGCCGGCAAGCGCGGGGACCTGTACCTGCGCATGCGTATCGCTCCGCACCCGGTGTTTCGGGTTGACGGCCCGGACCTCGAGGCGGACGTCCTGGTTGCCCCGTGGGAGGCGGCGCTGGGCGGTAGGATCGACGTCCCATTGGTTGGCGGGACCGCAGAGATCACCATTTCTGCCGGAACACAGAGCGGCAAGCGATTCAGGCTCCGCGGCAAGGGGCTTCGAAAACGCGGTAAGGAACGTGGTGATCTGTACGCGGTGGTGAAGATTGTGGTCCCTGAGCGACTCACCGATGCGGAGCGCAGGCTCTTCGAGTCACTGCAGGACGCATCATCATTTGCCCCCAGGGCACAGAGGAGACGGTAGTGGAGTTCCCGCGGATAGAATGCGCGGGAGCCATCCGGAGATCACGCGGATCCTAGAGCTGCTCAACCGGCAGACTGACGGGTTCGCCAAGGAAATATGGGACATTGCCGTCCCGGCATCTTATGCGGGTTGCGCAGTACGTCAATCGCAATGCGGTGTTTCAGGACTTGTACCGACGCCTCAGGGCGTCGATCTAGCCGTCGCGGCGAGTTCTTCGGCGGATTTCTGCCTTAAGGCTCTCGGAGGCGGCTTGATCCGCATGTGTTTTCGGATCCCCCTCCTCGGTGTGGCGCGCCACGAACTTGTCCATCACCTTGTCTTCCCGCAGGAACTCCGTCACCAGTGCACGTGGAACCCCGCGTTGCTCACACAGCTCGTAGATATCCCGTTTGAACGTTCGTGCCATGAGAAGCTGACGATCATAGATTTCGCGCGCCTCGTCCCTACTCACCGGGCGACCTCCTTCTCCTCTAACGTACCGCTCACCGAAGCCGCAATCCACCGCGACGAGTGATTTACAGCCGTCGAAGGTCTCCGTATCATGGAGCCGTGCGCGGCTCAACGCTTCCGTCACTGCTCTCGCTGATTCTCGCCTCGCTGCTTCTTGCCGCAGACGCCGCCAATCTTGCCCACGGGTGGCTGGAAGCGTCAAACCTGGTAGTACCGCTCGTGCTCGTCGCACTGGTTGTCACAGAGCTTGTTGTGGAGCTCAGAAACGCTCCGGTTGTGCGCACCTACTTCAGACGTCACGCGCTTTCACTCCTGTTCGCCGGGGCGTTTGTCGTGCTGGTTATTGTCGATCTAGCCGGCGCGTCCGCCGCACTTCGCCCCGTCTACCTGACAATCATCGTCACACGCAACCTGATCACCGTGCTGCGCGGATGGAGCCGGCTACAACGGCTCTCAGAGTTCATCTCCAGTGTGGTGTCGCACCCGGCGCGGACAATCGCGCTGAGCTTCATGGCGGTGGCGGTGGTGGGGGCACTGCTTCTGATGCTTCCCTTCACCACCCCTGACGGCGAGGGGCTTGCTCCGGTGGACGCGTTGTTTACCGCAACCAGCGCCGTGTGCGTGACCGGACTGATTGTCGTGGACACCGCCACTGCCTTGACCACCGCCGGCCAGGCAATCGTCCTGGGTCTGATTCAGATTGGCGGGCTTGGCATCATGATTCTGTCGTTTTTTGTGGTGTTTGCGTTCAAACGTCCGGTCTCCGTGGAGAACAAGATCATGGTCTCCTATCTGGTGAGCGAGACCAACATGAACACGCTCGCGCGATCAGTATCCCGGATTGTGGTCATCACCTTCTGCGTTGAACTGGTTGGGGCAATCGCACTCTATCCCATGTTTCGCTCGCTCGGAGCAGCGCAGCCGGCGTTCTCCGCCGCGTTTCACGCGGTCTCCGCATTCTGTAATGCGGGATTCGCGCTGTTTACCACCAGCTTTGAGCAGTTTGCGCTGCTTCCCGGATTCAATGCGGTGATCTGTCTGCTGATTATGCTTGGCGGCCTGAGTTTTGCGGTTGTCATCAACACGGCCTCGGCGGCCGCTGCCGCGGTGCAGAGACGTGGGAGGCGGCCCGGGTCCAGACAGCCGCTCTCCACGACGTCAAAGAGCGTGCTGCTGGTCTCAGGCGTCCTACTGCTGGGAGGTATGCTGCTCTTCTACGCGCTCGAGCACGGCAACACCATGGCGGAGATGAACGCGCCGGCGCAGTATTTGGTGGCGTTCTTCCAATCGGTCACCACCCGCACGGCCGGATTCAACACCGTGCCGATTGACGCACTGTTACCCACAACGCAATTGGTAATGATTGTGCTGATGTTCATTGGAGGCGCATCCGGGAGCACGGCCGGCGGGATCAAGGTGAATACCGTCGCGGTGATCGGTGCGTACCTGCGCGGGCTCCGGCGCGGACAACGGCAGACGCTGCTCTTCCAGCACATCGTACCGGAACGGCAGATTGCCACCGCATTCACGGTCCTGCTCTTTGGGGTATCCGCGGTATTCGTGGGGACGGCAGTGCTGACGGTGACACAGCCGTTTCCGCTGTCGGACGCCTTGTTTGAGGTGGTCTCCGCGTTTGCGACGGTCGGGCTCTCCACCGGGATCACGGGAGCGCTGTCGACCATGGGCAAACTGACAATAGTGATTGTGATGCTCATTGGGCGTGTTGGTCCGCTGACGCTCTTCTCCGCGGTGTCTGCAAGCCCACAACCCACCAGAGTGTCCTACCCCACCGCGGACATCACGATAGGATAGCGGAGTCTTTGAAGGAGCCGGAATGGAGAAGACATTTGCGGTAATTGGTCTGGGAACGTTTGGACGTAGCGTGTGCCAGGTGCTCGCGGACCGCGGTGCAACGGTGATTGCCCTGGACAGCGATCCTGACCTGGTGGAACGCATCAAGGAGACGGTCACGCAGGCCGTGCTGGTTGATGCCACGGATCCGGAGGCGCTTACCTCTGCGCCGCTCTCCGACGTAGACATCGCCGTAGTCGCAATTGGCAACGACGTGGAGTCGAGCGTACTGGCAACGGCGCTCTTGAAGGAGCTCGCGGTCCCATACATCGTGGCCAGGGCAATCTCCGACCTGCACCAGCGTGTCCTCAGACAGGTTGGCGCGGATGAGGTGGTCAATATTGAGGTGGATCAGGGGACCCGCGTTGCCACTCGGCTCATTGCGCCGGACGTGCTGGACCAGTTTCCCATCTCTTCAGAGATCAGCATTGCGGAGATGTATGTCCCCAAGGAGATGACAAGCGCCACACTCGCGGACCTGGACCTGCGTAACCGGTATCAGATCAATGTGGTCTCCATCCGTCGCGTCCAGGTCACCGTTGACGAGCTGGGCAATCCCAGCCGCAATGAGGCCGTGGTGTTTCCCTCACCAACCGACCGCCTCACCGAAGATGATACCATCCTGGTGGTCGGCCGTAACGAAGCGATCGAGCGGTTCCGGAACCGGTAAGGAGTGACCTGGTGAGCATTGTGGTGCATAGACGCGCAATCGTCCTGCTGGCGACGGTCACCTGCGTGGCCACCATCATCACGGCGGCCATAGGGTACGCAACCGCACTCACGGCGAGCGCCTCGGGTGTGGAGGCCGGCACCGCCAAGCTGCTGGCGGAGCGTGTCTTCTTTGTTGGCATTGTGGCCTCACTGGTTGTGATCATCACCTCCATCGCCGTGGTGCTACGGTCAATTTGGATCAGCGCGCGGCTTCAGAAGCTGGTGGAGATGAGCCGGATGTCCGGGTTTTCCACCACCTCCGGGCTGAATCGGCTGGGAGAGATTGGGCGCCAGATAGCCGAGCTCTACGCACCGATGGCGGATGTGAGCAACAAGAAGTCGCGAAAGATCAGCGCGCTGACCGCGCTCACCCAGTCCGTGATGGAGATGACCTCACAGCCGGTCCTGGTGGTTGATGCCTCCGGGGTGGTCACCCACGTGAGTGGCTCCGCACTGGATCGCGCGGAGCGCAACCGGACCCAGATTGTGGGGCAACACCTGGACACCGTGCTTCCGCAGGTTGACGTCTCAGCCGCGCTGCGGGAGCTGCAACGCACCCGCGCGCCGGTGCGTCAGGAGCGTGAGGACCACAAACCGCTGGAGCTACGCCCCATTCTCAACAGCGCCGGCGAGCTGGCGTACGCAGTGGTACTTCTGAGCCCGGCTGATGCGAGAGAGCTCAAGGGCGCGGCCGCCTCTGAGCCCGCGGAGAGACGCGCTCCCAGGGCGGGGCCTCGCGGAAGGACGGGTCTGCTGGCGCGGCTCTTTGGGCAATCGGCACGCGGTCTGACCGGATCGTCAGGAACACCTCCGGACGCTTCGTCGGGACCGGACATCTCTTCGTAAGGAGCGGAGCATGCAGACAATCGGCATCCTGGGTGGAATGAGCTGGGAGTCCACGGCCGTATACTACCGGCGTCTGAATGATCTGGTACGAGAAGCCCAGGGAGGCATTTCATCCGCAAAGGTTCTGCTCCACTCCTTCGATTTCCTGGAGATCGAGCGGTTGCAGCACGCGGAGGACTGGGACGCACTTGGCCAGATGCTGAGCCTGGCTGCCTCCGGGTTGCGCCGCGCGGGGGCGGATTTTCTGCTCATCGCCACCAATACCATGCATCTGGTCGCGGACACAGTGGCCGCCGGTGCACAGATCGACCTGCTCCACATTGCAGATGCCGCGGGCGAGGCGGTAGCGGCGCGGGGCCTGAACACGGTGGCCCTGCTGGGAACGCGGTTCACCATGGAACGTAGTTTTTGCGCAGACCGGCTCGCCTCGCACTACGGCGTGAAGTGCCTGACACCCGGCGAACGCGAGCGTGAGACGGTCCACCAGATCATCTATAACGGGCTCTGCGCCGGAACCATCTCAGAAGCCAGTCGGGGCCGGATTGCCGGGATCATAGCGGAGCTCGCCGGCGCGGGTGCGCAGGGCGTGGTCCTCGGATGCACCGAGCTCCCGCTACTGATCCGCGATGAGGACGTCTCCATACCGGTGTTCGATACGCTCGAGCTCCATGTCCAGGCGGCCGTCAGGCGGGCGCTCACACCGTAACCGTCGCGGCCCGCTGCGCCGTACCTCTTGCCGCGGCGGCGTCAGCTCCGTATGCTCACTGCAATGGCAACACAAGAATGGCGAGCAAGCCACATTTTGGTCTCGAGTCAGGATCTGGCGAAGCGGATCCAACAGGACATCAAGAAGGGCGCCAAGTTCGAAGAGTTGGCGAAGAAGCACTCGACCTGCCCCAGCAAGTCAAAGGGCGGCGACCTGGGATGGTTCGGCGAAGGCAAGATGGTCAAAGAGTTCGAGACCGCCTGCAAGAAGCTGGGCGTAGGCAGTTTGAGCGACCCGGTGAAGACGCAGTTTGGATGGCATTTGATCAAAGTAACAGCGAAAAGATGAGCATTGGCTAAAATCATCTCAATGACTGATTGAGTTGATCTCGACCAAGTGCTCACTCGCCGGTCAACTGAGCGATCTTCTGGAGAATGGCGGGTATCGTATCCCGGACGGTAATCCAGACGATCTCGCTATCAACGACATCATAGCCATGGATCAGCCGGTCTCTCATTCCTGCCATGGACTTCCAGGGTATGTCCGGATGACTCTGCCTGAACTCTTCAGGGATGCGCTTCGCTGCCTCACCGACTATCTCAAGGCATCGGACGACCGCGTATTGGGTCTTTTCATCATCCCGGAAGTCAGCAAGGGACATGTCAATCGTGAATGAAAGAGCGAGGTCCATCGATCTCTGTATGTCATCCAGATAGTCACGGAACTCCTGCTTCAAAGGTACACAACCTCGGAAAGGATCTCTTTGCCAAGCGCAGGTCGCAGGTTCGATTTCAGCACAAGATCAACAGAAACTCCGAGATCCGTGGAGAGTTCCTGCTCCAGATCGATCAGCTTTAACAGATCTATCTTCGCCGGCCTTTCGATATCGATTAGCACATCCAGATCACTATCTGGGCGTTGCTCTCCGCGGACATAGGACCCGAACACACCTATCTCCTTGATCCCGGCTTGAGCAAGAACCGGCTTCTTCCGAGACAGCACGCTGGTGATCTGGTCCAGGGTCTTCATCTCATTCAATAGTACGGCATGATCCACGAATTGAACATATAGGGAGTATCCCCATGTTGAGATCATCTCATTGGACCGAACTCGACCTCCCCGACCTCCCCGACCAGATCAGCCTCGCTGCAGCCGGAACCCGAGGTGTATAACAAGGTCAGGTTATCAAGGTGACCGGGAAGAAGTGAGAGGCTGTTGAGATTGGCTCGATGCGCACAAGTAGTATCTACAGCCCTCGAAGAGGATCTACCTTGTCTTCGTTCAGAAGCGCGTTGACTCTGAAGACTCTGACTTCGCCTTGTCTGTTCATATGCAGACTAGCGGTCAAGAGCTGCGAGATGTCCAGAAAACCAGAGTAGAAATCCTGGTAGAACAGTATTCGGTCTCGAGGGGCGTAGACCTGGAGTCCCATCGTGCCATATTGGTCGCGTTGCGTAATGTAGGTCTCCGGTGGTTGATCAACCTCGTCGAGATCGATGATTGTCTTCGGTTCCACGACCGAGATGAACTCATTGAGTGGCATATCGAGGTAGACCCCGCGATAGTGGGCCGGGAAGTCTGAAACCCAGCTGAACCCGATTTTCGATGGGTATCCGTCGACGACATCAACTACCACACACTCACTTCCCGAGGTGTTGGTGACATCGACTTCGTTCGGACTGGTGGTGAACACGGTCTGCCCGTTGCGACTGAAGTTCCATCCATAAACCATGGTGTATCGGTCAGGCAGATCGTCTGAGTCATAGAACGTCAAGTTCTTGCCAAGACGTGACACGTAGAACATGGGATCACCGAGGAGTTCGATCACTCGCTCCAGTGAGATGTCACTACTCACCTCGGCTTCGTCGAGCAGCTGTTGAAACGAGTCGAGATCAAAGGCAGTTAGCGACCCTACCGCGACAACAGCCAGGATCATCAAGACAACCGGACGAACAGATACACGACGTCGAAGCTTGTTTGTGATCATGATTCGACTCTACCTCACCCCTTGAGCCCTTTATGTAGGGAATTTCCCCATCGTGAGATCATCTCAGTGGACCACCATCAGCTGCCCGACCTCCCCAACCGAACCAGCCTTGCTGTGAAGCAAATCGTCGGTGTATAACACGATCAGATCATCGAGGTGAACGGAAGAAGTGAGGCCCAGGCTGAACACCCTGCTTCCCAGACAGGCGGACAACACCATCTGGTATCACAAGGCCATCCTCTTCGTCTTTGGGGCGGTTACGGTGCTGACCGTAGGCAGGAGCCTGGCACACGTGTTCCTGCCGGATGGCGGAGCCAACACCATTGCGACGATCGCCACCTTTGACGACATCCCGGACCCCGACGCGGTTATCTACCACGTCTTC
>CAYTGY010000118.1:0-9315 GCA_964437265.1 uncultured Spirochaetaceae bacterium
CAAGTTGGGGAAACCTTACGTGGAAAGTCGGGGAAACTCCGGCTGGCGGGGAACAGTGCCGGCGGTTGTCCTGGCGTGGATCGGGCAACTGGCTGAAGTGCTCCACGATGTTCTTTGAATCCATGACTGTCCTCCCAGTGTACTTCTGGGAACCAGTCTGATCATCCGATTCTTGCTAGTCTAGTACTAGACGCGTGTTTACTAGTCACAAGTTACCCGGCATCTGCGTTTGCCCTGGGCTGCAGTCTGCCCGCCGGCGCTGCTGTTCGGACCGGTAGACACCACGCCACACCCGAGCACACTCCTATCCTTGAAGAACCCTGTTTTTCGCATGTATAATGATCGAAAAAGGGGGGTCTTTCGTGTATCGAGACGCAGAACAACGACTTTCCGCGTGGTTTGCCGGGGCTCATCGGAAACCGCTGGTGATCCGTGGTGCACGGCAGGTCGGGAAGTCCACGTTGGTTCGCCGATTCTGCGCGGCTCATGGGGTCGCACTGTACGAGATCAACCTGGAAAAACACCGCACACTCGATACCGTTTTTGCCACGCTCGATGTTCCGACGATCATCAGAGAAATCCAAGTAGTAATCGGTACGCGGATCGTTGCCGAAGGGGGGCTTCTCTTTCTTGATGAAATCCAGGCGACACCGCATGCAATAGCCGCGCTGCGGTATTTCTATGAGGAGACGCCGGAGCTTTCCGTTGTAGCGGCCGGATCTCTCCTTGAGTTCGCCCTGTCCGAGCATTCCTTCTCCATGCCGGTGGGGCGAATCGAATATCTCCGCCTGAGTCCCGTTACGTTTGCCGAGTATCTGGGCGAAGCTGATCCTATCCTGCGAGAGTGTCTTGACGAGTATCGAATTGGTGCACCATTTCCGGACGCGGCTCATGAAAAGCTGCTTGTTCGCCAGCGGGAGTTCTTGGTCTATGGAGGAATGCCTGAGGTGATTCAGGCTGCAGCTGACGGCGCCGACTTCTCTGAGATCCGGCGGTTACAACGGTCAATCGTGGAGACCTTTCGAGACGATTTCGCCAAGTACGCCGCGCAGACCCAATTGGTTCGACTGCAGATCCTTTTCGACTCATTGCCCCGGTGGGTCGGGCGGAAAGTCATCTACCGCAAAATGGTGCCGGAAACGCCGTCGAACACCGTTCGGGCTCATCTCGATCTGCTCATGAAAGCGGAGCTTTGCCGTCCCGTCTTTCACACCGACGCCTCGGGAGTTCCTCTGGCAGCGCAGATCGATCGTAATGTCTACAAGCCGCTCATGGTCGATGTGGGTCTTATGACGATGATGACCGGACTTGACTGGCCTGCGATACGGAAACTGGACTCCCGTACGCTGGTGAATGAAGGATCTCTGGCGGAACAGTTTGTGGGTCAGCAACTTGCAGCGGCTCTTGAAAACACCCCGGAACGTGGGCCCTATTACTGGTTGCGCGAGAAAAGGAGATCCAATGCTGAAGTGGATTTCCTGCTATCTCAGGGGATGGCCATCATTCCGATAGAGGTCAAGGCTGGACGTTCAGGAACACTGAAATCGCTTCACCAGTTCGTCCACAAGAAAGGACTCACGACCGCCGTCCGCTTTGATCTGAACCCGCCGTCGGAACAGGTTGTTGAGACCGGAATCGTTCCACCGGGGAACTCCGATACCGACTCAGCAACCGCTTCAGTCCGGTATCGTCTGATTTCGCTGCCGCTCTATTTCGCCGGTGAGTCGTTGCGACTTCTTGAAGCGGTCGACCTCGAATCGCGGGGATTGTCTCGCACATAGCAAAATGCCGGGTCACTCAGCTGGAGGAGAATTGCGATCGCCGGTAATCGGAGTGAGCCGATCAATCTGTCTCGCTTCCGGGCTGTTCATCGCGTGCCAAAGATCCCAGTCCTGTTGCAACCCCAACCAGAAACTTGCGGACATGCCCAGAACACGGGAAAGCCGCAAAGCCGTATCGGGAGTGACCGCACGTCGGCCCTTCACAATCTCGTTCAGACGAGGATACGAGACACGCAGGGAATGAGCGAGTTCGGTTTGCGTAAGCCCCAGCGGTTTCACGAACTCTTCTAACAACATCTCCCCGGGATGTGTCGGCGGACGATTTTGAGGCAAGCGTCTACCAACACTAGTGGTAATCGGTGATTTCGATTTCGTAGGCATAACCTTCCTCCCACATAAGGCAAATCCGGTACTGCTGATTAATGCGGACGCTGTATTGATTATCGCGATTCCCTTTCAACCGCTCCAATCGGTTTCCAGGAGGAACCCGGAGTTCACTAATCTCCTGAACTCTGTTGACTTGATCCAATTTCCTGCGCGCGACTGCCCAGATAGACTGCGGACAACATCTACGCGCTGCTTGCGATGCTACACCATCAAAAATATCTTCGGTGCCGGCAGACAGGAAACTCCTTATCACGCATCATATTATAACGGTATCCGTTATAACCGTCAAACCGTGTATCCGGGAAGCAGCGGGCTGAATGAGTATTCCGGCGAAAACTGCCACCCCGACAGCGGCAAAATCCTTTGTTACCAGCTCGCCGTCCTTGAAGACGCGACCTGCTCGGCCTCCTTGATCAGCTTGAAGGCCATCGCCAGCGTGGTCGAGCTCGTTCCCATGCCTAAGCTGTTAGCATACTTGTCCCGATAGCTGTCGCAGAAGTGGTTGAACCCCTGCACGGCCGCTTCCTCCGTCTCCGCGAAGTACCCCCGGGCGGCAGACTCGTCAGGTGCGGGTCAGATCGCGCCAGGAGCGGCATTGCACACCTCGACGTTCAATGGACTCGTCGCCACCGTAGATGACTGTCGGTTGAGTGGCGCGGTTGCCGGCGAGTTCGAGCCACCGCTCGATGCCCGTGAAGTAGCCGCGGCAGCACCCCGCGGTTGTGTCCGCGCTTCATCATCTCGGACACGACGAAGGTCTCGAACAGATGACCCCGCCAGGAGTGAACTGCGAGCTCTCGCGGCGACTGGATTCCCAGTAATCGTGCCGCGAGGCCGACGTCATAGAAGTAGAGCTTGGGTGCCTTCACCAGCCGCTTGTTGAAGTTCTCCAGGTGCGGTTGAGCATCTGCCCGATGCGGCCTGCGCACAACCGGACGAAGCGGCTGAACGTACCCAGGTCGCGCACGTTGATGAGTTGTCGAACGTCACGCTCCACGTAGAGCTGAATATACGAGTCGAACCAATTTCCGGGGTCCAGCCCCCGGTCATGAATCGGAGGGTAGAGACCCGTGTAAAGGATTTCGTCGAGATCTGTCTGCACTCCATCGGGGTATCGTTCCGCGAGCGAGAAAGCCGCGGGGATCGTCAGTTGCGTACTCGAGGACATCGGGGTTTTCCAGAGACGCGTAGGGGAGATTCGGGAAGACGGCGCGGGCCGGCCTCGTCTTGCCTGACCGGCGGGGCCCGGTGAGCGTGATGACCGGGTATTTGCCGCGATGTCCTTCCACGACGTCAGTGAGGTGGCGATGAACCATGACTTCACCTTGGCCGGATTCGTGTAGATCGTCAATTGAATTGCATAATTGCACAGAGACGGCGACTGTGAGGAAGCCGACGGCAGTCGTCGATCATGAACGAGAATGCGTTTCACGGAACCTCGCCTTCACGCGCTGCTTGTAGGTGACCGAGCCATCGGTGGTGCCGGAGACTGGGAATCGCACCACGTGACGACGTCGATCTGGTGGAGATAACGATATATGAAGGCGAATGAGTTTGACCAGGCAGTCAGTGATCAAGGTCTGGTTGGCGCAGCGCTTGGAGGCCATGCAGCGGTAGACCACGTTGCTGACCGTCGTTCTGGATGAAGAACGAATCGCCGTCCACCCATGTGACCGCCGCAATCGAGCTGGTGCGATCCAGCTCTTCGCTGACCACTGCGACCGCGTCGCCGTCGGGTGACCACCGGGGTACGCTGTAGTGGCCCTCATGATGGGTGACCGTGGAGTTGAAACTCAAAGTTGTGAACCTTGTCCCACTCAAGTGGACACTACCTATATCTGCTTGACAGATGCATCTGCATCTCGGATACTATGACGTGATTCGTTCGTTCGGGGACCGCGAGACTGAACTGGTGTACCAGCAGCGTTTCTCCAGGCGCCTGCCCCACGACATCCAACGGCGAGCGCTGAACAAGCTCCTGTTGCTCGACGCCGCCGAGAACGAGAGCGACTTGCGAGTGCCTCCGGCGAACCACTTGGAGCAGATGCACGGAGACTGGGAGGGGTTCCATTCCATCCGAATCAACCGGCAATGGCGTATCTGTTTCCGCTTCGATGCAGGCAACGCGTACGATGTCCGGATCACCGACTATCACTAGGAGAAGGGGAAATGAGCACGACTGATGCACGTGAGAGTGCCACCATTCCTACGCCAAGCGTAGGTGAGATTCTCAGTGAGGAGTTCCTTCAGCCGCTCGAGATCACTCCGTACCGGCTGGCGAAGGAACTGCACGTGGCGACAAGCTCGATTCTCGATATTGTGCACGACCGGCGCAGAATCAGTGTTGATATGGCGCTCCGTCTGTCCCGGTATTTCGGCACAAGTGAGCGCTTCTGGCTCAATCTCCAGAATGAGATCGATATTCGGAACAGACGAGAGTCATTGGCCGGAGATCTCAAGACGATTCATCCAGTCCGGCATTCGGCGTAGTGTCACGCATTCCCACGGTGGCCACGCGACACGAGTGCGCCCTGGCTGCATAACGATTCCGTAGCTGAACCGACGGCCGGTTCGGCCGTCTGAATCTGCGCCGTCATCCCCCCGCGAGCCTACCTGCGTGCCGGGTGCATTCCAGATCCGCGTGCGTCCATGATCCTGAGATAGGCTCGCTCCTGCTGCATTCCGTCCATCCAGGAGATGTAGCGTCTCCCGGGAGATCCGCATCCGCCGGGATCAGGTAGTTGCTGCCGTCGACCTGCACGCCGTGGCCGGTGTAGTAGAACAGCCCGATGTCCGTCGCGCGCGAGTACGCCCCGTTGCCGATCACCAGTGCCACTCCGGCATCCTGTGCCCACAGCGTGACCGCCGGCATCCCGACTCTGTTCAGATGGCCGCACCATTCCTCTCCCGCCGTCGGCGAGCCATCCGCCGTCTACCGGAAGCGTGACTCCGGTGATGTAGCTCGCCCGGTCGGACACCAGGAAGACGACGGCGTTGGCCAGATCCTCAACCGCTGCCAACCGTCCCAGCGGGATCCTGGAAACCAGTTCCTCCTTCTTGACGGTTCCGATTGCAATGTGGTGTTCGAGGCCCTCGGTCAGCGTGAAGCCCGGGGCGACCGCGTTGACGCGGATGCCGTCTCTGCCGAGCTCAGCGGCAAGCGAGCACGTGAGGTTGATGATCCCTGCCTTGCTGAACGAGTACGGTCCCCGCTCCGGCATCCCTTCCATTCCGTGAATGGAGGCCAGGTTGATAATCGCTCCTCGCTTCTGCTTCTTCATCTGCCGTACCGCATGTTTGCAACACAGGAAGGTTCCCCTCCCATTTGTCTGCACAACCGACTCCCACACCTCCAGGCTCATCTCGTCTACCGGCCCGTACTTCCCAACCCCGGCGTTGTTGATCATGATGTCGAGCGTCCCGAACTTGGTGACGGTGCTGCCGATCAGGTCGATCACGTCGTGCTCATCGGTAATGTCCGCAACCACATGCTCCGCAGGGTAGCCGGATTGCCGGATCGATTCGGCCGTCTCCTCTGCGGCTGCCTCATTGATGTCCGCAATGACCACCGTTGCGCCCTCCCGGGCCATGGCCCTGCCTATTGCCGCGCCAATCCCCTGGCCCCCGCCTGAGATGATTGCTACTCTGCCTTCGAGCTCCATGCCGATCTCCTTCTTCGCGCGCCGCGAACGAGGAATTGTACGATGCCGTACCGCGCGCGTCGAATACGTCGGCGCGTTGATTGAGGCCGATGAGTACAGGGAGATCTCCGCAACGGACATGGTCGGCGTTCGGTCTCAGGGGACACGGCGATCGCTCTTTCTCGCGTGTTCGGCATCACGGTTGACCGGTTCTATTCTCGAGAGTAGCGTCGATGTTGGCCGGTCGAAGGCCATGCTCGGGAATATCGACTCCGATACCTTTGAGACTACGCCGAGGCGCGGATGTCCTCACCCCCGCGGACTTCGTCGATCGGTGTCTTGCCTAACCTTGCACCTGAACCGGCATTACGGTACGACAACCGTCTCAACGAACGAGCGATAGTCCCGCGTATCAGTGCTGACGATCGCCGGAACGCCGGCCGAGTAGTAGGTGGCGGCAAGAATTGTATCGAGGACTCGCTTCCTGCCGAGCCCGTGCTGTAGCATCGACGAGTGGAACAGGACAACCGCGTTGTCCTGAGGATGGACGTGACGGACTTCTGCGGCGTGCCACCAGGCCCGTGATTGAGCAATGGCGATCGCCATGGAGACAGGTTTGCTGAATCTACGCGGATCGGTGACGATGTGGACGTACTCCGTGATGACTTGCGGTGCCGGCGCGAAGTCGTGTCCGTCATCAAGGAGTGAATCCCGGAGAGCGACGGCGTTGGCATGGTTAGCGTGACTCGCGACGTCGAGTTGCACTAGAAACGTGGTATCAATGCCGTAGGTCATCGAGCATCTCTCCGAGCGTATCATCAGAGGATTTGATTTCAGCAATCACCATACCAACGGGCAACACGGGGATGTCACGAATGATCTCCGATACATTGATCGTAATTGTCTTCATACATTGAGAGTGTTGTATGCCCGCACTGAACGCACGGGAACGACAATCACCACCCATTGACTCTCTATACTAACTCTTTTAAAGTTCCTAATAAGGAGTCTAAAAGATGCCGTTTGTTCCAATTACCGATCTGAAGAAAAGCAAAGAGTTGTGGCAACGGCTGCAGACTGATCGGGAGTTGATTATCACGAAGGACGGCCGGCCGAAGGCGATACTCGTGAGTATCGAGTCTGATGACGTTGAGACCACGCTTGCGGAAATCCGACGGGCGCTCTTTTCCGCCGCTGTGCGAAACGCTCGGCGTCGGGTTACAGAGAAACCGCCTGCCGATGATCTCGTCAAGAACGCACTGTCGCAAGCACGGGCAGCACGTGGGAAGCATGAGAATCGTCCTTGATACCAATGTCCTCGTGTCGGGAATGATGCGCGCCGGTGGTCCGCCGGGTCGCATCATCGATCACCTCAGATCCGGCGAACTGCACATCGTTCTGGACGATCGGATCCTTGACGAGTACACCGATGTACTCCGCCGTCCGGAGCTTGCACCGTACTTCAGCCACGTGGAGATTGACAACATCCTCGACTACATCCGGTTCAACGCAGAAAACGTGCTTGCGACCCGATCCGTGCCGGGTCTTCCTGATCCCGACGACGCTCCGTTTCTGGAAGTCGCTATCAGTGCGAACGTACCGCTCGTGACAGGAAACACCAGGCACTTCCCGGCAGATCAACGCCGCGGCGCGGAGGTCCTCACCCCCGCGGACTTCGTCGATCGGTGTCTTGCCTATCCTCCGACGTGAACCAGAATCGCCGACTCTGGACGCTCACGGCAGCTTGAGCCGGTCGCCCCACAGCTCGTCAAGGAACGTTCCCCAGAAGAGGACACGGATGCCATCGTCGGTAGTTCGATCGACTTCGTCCAAGGAAACCAGAATCAACGATTGAATAACACCTTCCTCAGCCAGCGCTCGAAGCCCGCGGAGATCGCGGTCGGTAACACGTGCGGTTGCCTTGACCTCAACCGCAAGCTCGGAACCGACGACGAAATCGACTTCCATCCCAGAATGCGTGCGCCAGAACGCCAGGTCTTTCTTGAGCCTGCGGTAGGAGACGTAGCTGCGCAGTTCCATCGCGATGAAGTGCTCAAACGCGACACCGTAGTCGGTGCTGTTTCGGTTGAGGCTCGAGACCCCCTTGAGGAAGTTGGCTACGCCCACATCAAAGAAGTAGAACTTCGCGGTTGCCACCGCTTTGCGCTTTCTGGACCTTCTCCACGGGTCCAACGTGAACCCCACGAACGTGTCGCTAAGAATCTCGAAGTACGACCGAACGGACGTAGCGGCAATGCCGGTCTGCTGCGAGACGTTTGCGTAGTTCAGCTGTTGTCCGTTTGAAACTGCGGCAACGCGTAGGAATCGTGCGAAATGCGTGAAGTTCTGGACCAGAGCCTCTTCCTTGATCTCTTCTTTCAGGTAGGTGTTCACATACGCGTCCAGTTCCTCCACCGGGAACTCCGACCCGTAGATCTGCGGCATGCCACCGTAGAGAAGAAACCGATCCAGACGGAAGTCTGGAATCTCCGGAGTAGCGAGCGGAAAGAGACTCGCCTGCCACGCCCGTCCCGCAAGCAGGTTCACCCCACTACGCTTGAGCTTCCGTCCGCTTGATCCAGTGAGCACAAAGCGAGTCCCTCGTGTCTCGATCAAGTCGTGAACCTCATCGAGCAAGGAAGGTAGTTTCTGGATTTCGTCAATGACGACGATGCCGTCGTCACCGCCCACCTCCGTGACGATCTGCCTGAGAAGCGACGGGTTCTGCGCCAGCGACAGATGGACGCTGCTGCGCAGGAGATTGACAATCGACTCAGCTTGAAACTGATCGCGAAGAAGCGTCGTCTTGCCGGTACTACGTGGGCCAAACAAGAACATCGACTTCTTCTCGATAAGACTCCGAACGTTGAGGATTCGCTGGTACATCACCACCAAGGTAGCAGGGTCCTTTGTGAAAATCCACAGCGACTCCGATGATTTTAACTCAAAATCATCGGCCGAGACGCGAGTTCTGCCTGCTTTGCGCTGATTGCTACCGTCAGCACGTCCTCGTAGTCACCGGCGGATCTCAGGCCTTTGAATCTCAGATCACCTCGCCGCGCCATAGGGCGTTGATGAAGTCACGGTACGGAAGAACCATGACGCCGGAGTCGGTAACGCGAGGCCGCGACTGTGGAGGCGGCTCTTCCCCTTGACCTCGATCGCCGTCTCCGCGTCGCCAAGCACAAAGGCGACCTCGATCCCGCTTGAGAGTCTCCAGTAGGAGATCTCATACGGGCGGGGCCTTGCCGCACGTGTACCGAGATCTCATGGAAGACCCAGTTCCCGAACGCCTCAGTTCCCACCGCCACGCTCCGGCGACCGACCAGGTGGTTTGCCACCCCCGTATCGCGGAGGTAGAACTTGGGTGCGTGGTGCACGCGACGTTTTGCCCGGCGGGTGAATGCCGGAACCAGGGCGCCTACCAGCGTGTCTTCCAGGATCTCGTAGTACCCCCGGCTGGGGATCGCCTATCCCTCTCCGCCAAAGTGTTGCTTCTCGGACTT
>CAYTGY010000119.1:0-9298 GCA_964437265.1 uncultured Spirochaetaceae bacterium
TGTCACCGGTCACCTGGTCCTTCCACGCCCTGAGCGCCTGCGCCAGTTCCTCGCGCACCAGGTCCAACTCAGCCTCGAGCGCTTCCCGCTCGCGTCGCTCTGCTGCCGCGTCTGCCTCGGTAGCATCCAAACGCTCTTCCCGTGCGGTGGCCTGCTCCTGAAGCGCCCGAACCTGTTGGTTGAGCTGGTCAAGGACCTCTGATCCGGTGTCCCCGTCATCCTGGTCCGTCGGTTCCGTCACCGCGGTCACCTCCGACCCTCCCGGCGGTGGTTCGTGCGTAGACGCACAGCCGAGCAGTGCTCCGGCAATGGTGCTTAGCGCGAGGAAATAGAGAATCGTGGTGAATTGCCTGCCGGGTTGCATGTGGTTGCAATTCTCCGCTCCGACGGGCGTTTGTGCAAGCCGTTTTGGTGGGTATGTCGTGAGTGAGTCACGGCACGCGTGCATGATTCGCCAGAATCGGGCAGTGCCAGCCTGCCGGTCCGCGTCTTCGATCAGCACTACGTTTCCCCCCGTCCTTCGGCACAAGAGAACCTTCGGCATCGGTCTCACCCGGAGTCCACGTGAACGGGCTGGTGCGTGTGACGTACCGTGGCGCCAAAAGCGCAAGAACCACTCGCCCGTCGGCATCCATCTCGCCAGGACCGGAGTTGGTGGGGTGGTGCTCCTCATTCATCCACCGGAACAGCGGATGACGCTGAGGAAGCTCACACTGGATGCGCCCCTTTGGGACTGCGGCGGCGACCGGAAACGCCTTGCCGCGCGCCTCTGCCGTTCCGAACGGAGCTGCCATGCAGCGGGTTCGGCTCACCAGCCCCCGCCACGCCCACACGTCGAACTCTGCATTGTAATCTGGTTCCGGGCATCCAAAGACTCCCGCCACCACGATCCGATCTGCTATCGATGCGGCGGGAGGGACGGAGCTACCTGCAAGTTCGGAGTTGGTGGCGTGTTGAGCCCGGCCGCCGGGCGGCCGCCGGGCGGCCGCCGGGGACGGAGCCACCTGCGGAGCCGCCTACGAATTTGCCCGTCAAAGTGAAGCACCGTGGATACTCATGCAGTCTTTAAGGGCATGAGAAAGCCTCGTAGAATAGTTGAGAATGCTCGGTATCATGTGGTCGCACGGGCAAACCGTGGCGAGTTCATTCTGGAGAGCGCCGCGATGAAGGAGATGCTGCTTGAGACCATTGTCCGGGCAAAGCAGAAGTACTCGTTTCGGGTTGAGAACTTCTGCGTGATGGGCAACCATCTGCACCTCATACTTCGGCCCCTGGGACTCAGCAGTCTGTCGCGAATCATGCAGTGGATACTGAGCGTCTTTGCCACGCGCTTCAACAGGGTGCACCAGCTTCGTGGTCACGTCTGGTATGACCGATTCAGGAGCAAGGTGATCGACAGTATCCGCCAGTACTTGGCAACCTTCGATTACGTGAACGAGAACCCGGTGAGGGCGGGCATGGTCGGTGCGGCGATCGCGTACCCGTACTGCGGGCTGCGTCACATCCGAGATGGTAGCTACATCGTGGTTGACCCGCCAGATGCGGTCACGCGATTGTTGCGGCCGGGATTCTCCGTCCCCGCGCTCGCATAGCGATTCCGCGAACGACGCCGTTGGTCGCCACCGAGACACCGGCGGCCACGAAAACAGCCGACTCCTCTTGACGACTCGAAGTCGATGCGCTACACTAAATACCTTCGGTCGGTACATACCTTCGGTCGGTACATACCGATAGTATGTACCGACCGCAGGTCGGCTCCTGCGGCCAGAACGGCAGCGGGACACAAGGAGGGCGCACGGTGTACGTGGTGAAAGACTACGACGAACGAAAGAACGAGTTTCTGGATACCGCAATGCGGCTGTTCATGGAGCGCGGCTACGAGGATACGAGCGTGAACGCGATCATAGACTCCATTGGTGTGTCCAAGGGGGCGTTCTACCACTACTTCAAGACCAAGGAAGAGCTACTGGATGAGCTTGCCGCTCGCGCGAGTGTTCAGGCAATGGCGGTGATCCAGCCGATTGTGGATGACCCGTCGCTCTCAGCCGTTGAGAAGTTCAACGCGGTCTTTGCGGCGACCAACGCGTTCAAAGCGCAGAACCGCGATCTCATCCTGACGATTGCGCACGCGTTTTACAGCGACCGGAACGTGCTGCTGCGTGCCCGGATGAACCGTCGAAGCATAGAGATGATCGGTCCGGTGTTGGCGCAGATCATCGGTCAAGGTAATGAGGAAGGGACGATGTCGGTCGCGCATCCGGAGATCACCGCACGGTTCGTGCTGGAGACCGGTGCGAGCATGGTCTCAGAGTTTGCACAACGGCTGCCGGAGATTCCGCACGATCCCCGTGCCACGGATGACATCCTCCTACAGCTACACGTCTACACTGAGGGCGTGGAGCGCATTTTGGGCGTAGAGCCCGGTGAGCTCACGTTGGTAGACGATTCAATGATCACCATCATCAAAGGAGACCGCAATGATTGAGGTGAACGGACTGACGCACGACTACGAAGGTAAGAACAACCCCTCGGTCAGAGATGCATCGTTTGCCGTTGAGCCGGGAACCATCTTCGGATTTCTGGGACCTAGCGGTGCCGGTAAGAGCACCACGCAGGCGCTGATGACCGGACTGCTGCGTATCCAGGAGGGTTCGGTTTCCTATGACGGCGTACCCATCCAGAAGCAGGACCAGTCGTTCTACAACCGAATCGGGATGAGCTTTGAGCACCCCAACGTGTTTGGCAAGCTTACCGGGCTCGAGAATCTGACCTATCACGCCGGACTTTACTCGGTTCCGTGCGAGAACCCGCGACGATTGCTGGAGTCCGTGGGGCTCACCGATGCCGCGCACCGACGCGCAAGCGCCTACTCCAAGGGGATGAAGCAGCGGTTGGTGTTTGCTCGGAGTCTCATCAACCGTCCATCGATCCTTTTCCTGGATGAGCCGACCAGTGGTCTGGACCCGGCGACCGCGGAGCGGATCAAGGAGCTCATCCGGCAGAAGCGAGCTGAAGGATGCACGGTGTTCCTTACCACGCACAACATGCAAACCGCTGACGAGCTCTCAGACGTGGTGGCGTTTATCAATGACGGCGAGATCGTAGCGATGGACGCACCCCGCGAGCTCAAGCTGGAGTACGGCGAGCGATCGGTTGCCGTGGAGCACCGGACCAACGGTTCGGTGAACCGGGAGGTGCTCTTCACGGATCAAGAGAACGACGCGCGCCGGTTGAAGGATCTGATTGACGGCGGCACCGTGGAGACGATCCACAGCCAGGAGGCAACACTCGAGCAGATCTTCATCAAGCTGACCGGACGAGGGCTCACATGAAGCGTCTTGGACAGTTGCTCGGCCGGGACTTGACCCTCTCCTGGCGAAACTATCATGTGGCAGCGGTGATTGGGATCGCCGCTCTCATGATCGCGCTGATCATCTTCCTGCCGTCCGAGCTCAATACCGGGCCCGGCGAGTACTTCCTGGATACGCTGCCGGGCCGGCCGGTCCGCTCAGCACTCCTGGATCTGGGCGGGAACCCTGAGGGGCTCCCGGAGACCCGTGCGGAGCTGGACCGTCTCCTCGAGGAGAACTCCAGCGCGCTGGGATTGGTCATAGAAGGGTCGATCGACGCGCCACAGGTGGAGGTGATTCAGCAGACATCGATCCCCCGGGAGACGGTCAATCTGCTGATCGCCACCGTGGAGATGGTGCTCCATGCGGTTCGCGACGGCGAGCTTCCCGCGTATCCGGTGCAGACACTCAGACCGCAGGCACCTGATGTGCCACTCAACCTGGCCGGTATTCCCATCTTCCTGGTGTTTGAGGTTGCCATCCTCGGATTTCTCCTGGTTGCGGTGTTTGTGTTCCAGGAGAAGCAGGAGGGGACGATCCGCGCGTACCGGGTCTCACCGGGCGGGCTGTGGCCGTATCTGATCTCCAAGGTGCTGGTCTTCACCCTGCTGGGGCTGGTCTACGGTGTCGCGGTGGTTCTGGCAGGCTTTGGGCTCAGCGCCAACTGGCCTGCGGTGCTTGCGCTTACGGTGTGGGCGAGCGCCTTCATGACGGTGTTTGGTCTTGGTTTTGCCGCGTGGTTCGACAATCTCTCGCACTGGTTCTTCCCCGGGCTGGCGGTCTTGGTGCTCAACATGTTGCCGTTCTTCAGCTACGTGTACCCGGTATTCAGCCCGGCCTGGATCACCGTGATCCCTAGCTACGGTCTGGTGTTCGCGGTTCGAGAGGCGCTCTTCCCAACCGGTGATGCGGAAGTGATCCGCACCACGCTGCTGACCGGCCTGATTTGGCTGGCCGGCGGCACCGCGTTTGGCGCGCTGAGCGTGCGCGCACGACTGCTCAGAGGGGCATAGCATGCGAAAGATCATTGCGTTGATGCAATTCGACATGACCAATGCACTGCGTGACAGCATGGTCATCTACATTCTTATTGCACCCTTTCTGCTGGCGTTTGGGCTCAAGCTCTTCCTGCCCTCCGTGGAGGGGGCAACCGTGCGGTTCGCCGTCCAGGTTCCTTCCGAGCCAACCCGTGCGCTGGTGCAATCCGACGGCGGAGAGATGTGGCTCGCCGCGCGTGAGCTCGCCGAGCGGCTCGGTGCCTACGGTACCGTGGAGACGTTCGCAGACGCGGACGGCGTTCGAGATCGGGTTGGTGCAACCGACGACGCAGGAGGCCTCCTGGTTTCAGACGATGGCCGGTGGCAGATCATCCTTGAGGGTAACGAAGGCGCAGAGAGTAGCGCACTCACGCAATCGGTCCTCTACGACCTCTCCCGGCAGACGCGCACGGCTGAGTACACCGTGACCGAAGCCGGTAGCAGCTCGCGGTTTACCGAGTACGCCTCGGTGGCGCTGATCATGCTGGCGTCGCTTATCGGCGGGCTTGCGGTCTCATTTGGGATGATCGATGAGAAGGAGCAGGGGGTAACGCGGGCGTTCTCCGTGACGCCGCTCACGCCGGCCGGTTACTTCGCCGCGCGTGGTATCCTGGCGGCGGTGATTGGATATGTGGTTGCGGCGATCGGCCACGTGATTCTTGTGGGAAGCTCCGTCCCCGTCGGCAGATTTCTTCTGGCACTGGTGGCAACCGCCCCGCTGCCGCTGTTGATCGTGCTCTTGGTGGGCGGAATCGCGAAGAACCAGATCCAGGCGCTGGCGGTGCTGAAGATTGTAATGCTGGTCTATCTGACCATCCCGTTTGTCTCAGTCGCCGTTCCGCGGGCGTGGCACTGGCTCTTCTACGTGTTCCCAAACTACTGGATGTTCCGCGCGTTCGAGGATCTGTACGTAACCGGGGCCCGGGTGGGGGACCTCCCACTAGCCGCGGTGGTGACCTTGGTGACCGGCGCAGCGGCGCTCATGGCGTTGGGCGTTGGGCTGCAAAAACAACTGAAGCCCAGATAGGGCACCCTGCAAGACAGGGAAGGAGGCGGTATGGCGTGGTATTGGTGGGTTCTCATTGGTGTTGGCGTTGTGGTGATCGGCTGGCTCAAACTTTCCGTGTTCAAAAAGATCATGGCAAAGCGCCAGGCGAAGCAGGCGCCAATAGAGGACGAGTAACGAAGGCGGCCCGCCGGAGACGGCGGGCCGTAGGAGGGATCATGGCACTCTTTCACGTCGATTTTCATTCGCAGGTTCTGCAGGTCGCAACCTCGATGACGGTGACCATTCCCGAGCCATCCGGTGGGATGATCGGGCAGGACAGCACGGTGACCGACGAGCCGCCGGTGCTGTATCTGCTCCACGGGCTCAGCGACGACCACACCATCTGGCACCGGCGCACCAGCATCGAGCGGTATGCGGCCGAGCATGGCATTGCCGTGGTGATGCCTGATGCGGGACGGAGCTTCTACACGGACATGGCCGAGGGCCCACGCTACTGGACCTTTGTGAGCGAAGAGCTGCCCCATTTGGTACGACGGTTCTTTCGGCTCAGCGCTGACCCATCGCACACCTTTGTGGCCGGTCTCTCCATGGGCGGATACGGCGCCATGAAGCTCGCGCTCAACTATCCGGGGCGTTTTGCCGCCGCCGCCACCTTCTCCGGCGCGGTAGATATCAGCGCCCGCGATGAGCGGTTTCACGGCCGGCTTGAATCCGTTGACCCTGGCGAGCGCGAGTGGGCGCGTGAGCATCGTCGGATCTTTGGTAACCCCATGGAGATCGATGCTACCACGCGGGACCTCTTTCACCTGGCCTCTGCATACGCACGACGCTGTGAGGGAGCGCCACCGCTTCCGGTGTATGTTTCCTGTGGCACTGAGGATTTCCTCTACGAGCAGAACGTTCGGTTTCGGGACCACCTTGCCAAGCTCGGTTTTGACCTGGAGTACCGTGAGGGACCGGGTAAACATGAATGGGGGTTATGGGACACGCACGTGCGGCTCTTCCTGGAGTGGCTTGCCGGTCGCGGCTTGGTGTAGGCCGCTACGGTTCGCCAACGGTGATACTGACGGGGAGCAGGCGATAGTGGCTGGGGTAGAGCGTGAGCACCTCGGGAATGCCGTCTGAGGAGAGCAAAAGCCGATCATCCACGGTGCCGGCCGCGGCCGCCCATGGTTGTATATGAAACGGGAGCAACTCGACCCACAGCGTATACTCACCGGGCGGAACCAGCGGGATCACGTACTGTCCGGCTCCATCCGTGTGCGTCCGGTATGCGCCGGCTGTCTCAGGATCGGCAGGTGCCGGCGCCAGGCACACGGCGATCCCCGCCGCGCCCTCGCCGTTGACGGTGACTGCCCCTTCGAGCACCGCCATCCGGTCCGGCGAGAGCTCCCGCGTTGCGCTGATCCGGTCCATCTCCAGCTGTGCCGCCCCGGCGGCCGGGTGCGCGCCCTGCTCAGAGCTCTGCGACGCTACAGGAGCGAGCCACGTTTCCGCAGTCACTAGATGTTCTTCAATCCGCGCCGGATCCCACGGCGGCGTGTCTGCAGCCGCGGCTATGCGGTAGCTGCCCGCGATGAGACGCAACGCAGCGCCCACCGCAGGCGACGGAGGAGGATCGGCGCCAAGAAGCGCTTCAGCGCGTACTCCGGCGGTCTGCACGTCTCCCGCGCGGACCAGGTGCTCGAGTGCGGCACGGGTTGCCGCGTAGAACCGCCCATATTCGGCAGCATCCAGAAACGCTTGCGCCGCGGCCTGCTGAGTTGCAGCCGCACCAACCGTCTCGCCGTACCCTGCCATGAGCCGGGCTATCGTCGCCTGTAACTCCGCGCGCACGAAAGGCTCAGGCTCCCGCTCGGTCCTCCGACTGATGATTGATGCGTGGTCCACGGCGTCGGCCACCCCGAAGTCGACTCTCTCCGCCTCTCTGGTCTGATTGCGGCCCGACAGTATCAGCGGCGCCGCGAGCCGACTCGCGACCTCGCGGGCGGCGCTCATCTCGTTGTCACGCTGGCGTGCGTTTACCCTGGGAACAATGACCGCAAGCGTGACCGTGATGGCGGCGGCCAGAACGGTCAGGCCCGCCGCGATGATGAGAATGGCGCGCTTCATGGCTCGAATGTGACGGTGACCTGTTTGGGCAGCGCCAGACCAGCGGCAACCTCAATCGCCTTGAATGCCGCGCTGTATACCGGGCACGCGGTGTGCGGTATGTGCTGGCAGAGTGTTTTGTAGGTCACGGTGTCGTGTGGCTTCGAGAATATCTCCACATACGCGTCAACCGTGGTGAGCGCGTCAATCGCCTCTTGCACGTGAGGACAGGGCGACGTGGCGCTGATCTCAACAGTCTGGCCGTCTGATGAGGTGGTTGTGATCCTGGATGTGAAACCGCACGCTCCGGCGTGTACTGAGATGGTGGGCATGCTCAGGAGTGTAGCTGCTGCGCCCCGTAGCGTGCAAGGTCCGCTCGTGATACCATGACCGCATGCACGAGTCGTTGGTGAAGTTTGTTCTCATCCTTGTTGGCCTGGGCGCGGTTGCGTTTGGCGGGGTCTTGATGATCATGCCGGATGGCTTCATCCAGTTTTCAGGGTCCGAAGTGGCCAATGCAGGTTGGCTCCGCGGTCTGGGGGCGATGGTGGCGGTGGTTCCCGGACTCTCGTCGCTGCTTGTCACATTGAAGCGAAAGGAAACGAACGCCCTGCTTGCGTTCTCCTCGCTGAGCCTCACCGCCGCAACAGGAGCGCTGTGGTACAGCTTGTTTGCCGGCGAGTTATCTGCGGCAAACCGATGGACGGTGGTTTTGCCGGCAGTTCTCTCCACCGTGGCTGCCGTGTTTCTGTGGCTCGCGTGGGCTTCGCGCCGACGCACCGCATCTGGAGTCCCGTCGGGACAGCAGGAACGCCCGGAGAAAACGGGCAATGACGCTCCGGCCGAAACCGTGGCCCGGATGGAAGCTCCGGATGACAGCGACGAGATCGACCGGATCCAGCAACCTGAATCTGCCCCAGCGGAGCCAAGCACCACGGCTGAGGCCGAGGAATCCGCTCCTCGGAAGGGCCGCTCACGGCGTGAGAAGCCCGAGGCGGAGCCTGAGCAGCCGACCATGTCTGACGCCGAGCTGGCGGCGCAGTTCGCCCGGCTGGAGGGGACGGAGCTGGAGCCGGACGGCGGTGAAGACACGTAGCCACCGCATTGTCTGATTCGAGTCTCTGAGCTACTTTCTTGGGCATGAACAAGGTCATCACGTTTACCGACGAACTCTACGACTATCTTCTCACCCATACCCTCCGTGAAACCGACGCGCAGCGCGAGCTGCGCGAGCGAACCGCCGAAATGCCTGAGGCGGAGCTTCAGATCGCAGCTGAACAGTCCAGCGTGCTTGCCTTGCTTGCGCGTTTGGTTGGCGCAAAGCGGGCAATTGAGATCGGCGTATTCACCGGATACAGTGCCCTCACCGTGGCTCAGTGTTTGCCGCCCGACGGAACGCTGAGTGCCTGCGATGTGAGTGACGAGTGGACCGGCATTGGCCGTCCGTTTTGGGAACAGGACGGCGTTGCAGATCGGATTGACCTTCGCCTTGCTCCGGCGCTCGAGACGCTTGACCGGCTGCACGCGGACGGCCAGGCGGGCATGTTCGACTTTGCCTTCATTGACGCGGATAAGGGGAACGCCTCCAATTACTACGAGCGGTGTCTCTCCCTGGTGCGTTCCGGCGGCGTCATCTGTGTGGACAATACCTTGTGGGGTGGCGTGATTGCGGATCCGGACCGACAGGACGCGGACACCAGGGCCATGCGAGAGATCAACGCGAGCGTCCAACAAGACGAGCGCCTCCACATGGCGCTTGTGAGCGTAGGCGACGGCATGTTGATCGTGATGAAGAAGTAGGCACATGGCAC
>CAYTGY010000120.1:0-9156 GCA_964437265.1 uncultured Spirochaetaceae bacterium
TCAAGCGGGAGATATCGCTAAAGGCGCTGATGCGAGCCGCGGTCAAGAGCGCCACCATCATGGGTGGTGTGCTGGTGATCCTGGCGGGGGCCCGGGCGCTCTCCTACTACATCGTGGACAGCCGGATCCCCATGCTGCTGGTTGAGTGGGTGCAGACGCACATAGACAGTCGCATTGTGTTCCTGCTCTTGCTCAATCTGGTGTTGCTTGTCACCGGTTGTCTGATGGACATCTTCTCCGCAATCCTGGTCATTGCCCCGCTGATCATCCCGCTGGGAGATCTGTTCGGCATTCACCCGGTGCACCTGGGCGTGATCTTTGTTGCGAATATGGCGCTGGGTTTCATCACGCCGCCGGTGGGCCTGGAGCTCTTTCTCTCCTCCTACCGGTTCAATAAGCCGTTGGTGAAGGTCTATCGCTACGTACTGCCGTTTTTCTTTCTGCACCTGGCGGTGGTGTTGCTGATCACGTACGTGCCGTGGTTTACCACCGTGCTCGTTGGAGGCTGACGAACCGCAATGGTCAATCGCGCCCTGACGTATTGTCGGGGGCGCGTGCCAGCCGCTCAATGGTTCCAAAGAGCGCTGATTCGTCCACCGGTTTGGTGAGAAAGTCGTCCATCCCCGCCGCCAGGCAGGCATCGCGGTCTTCGTCAAAGGCGTGAGCCGTTAGGGCCACAATCGGCATGTGGCCGGAACCCCCCAGTTCCCGCTCCCAGAGACGAATGCGCTTTGCGGTCTCTACTCCGGAGATGGTCGGAAGCCCAATGTCAATCAGCGCTATGTCAAACGAGCTTCGCTTAACGGCGGAGAGCGCCTCCTCTCCGGTACGAGTGCTGGTCACTCGGCACCCGTGTGTGTGCAGCAACTCCTCCAGGTAGAGCGTGTTGATTGGCTCATCCTCTACAACCAGAACTGCCAACCCATTCTCCGGTGAGCGTGGCAGGCCTGTTTCTGCGGCGTGGTCGTGTCGCGCGTGGGAGTCTTCTCCGTTGGGGATGTTGACGGACATGGTTGTTCCCTTCTCTGGGTGAGTTTCAACGTCAATCCAGCCACCCATCAGCTGGATCAGTTTGTTGGCAATTGACAACCCAAGCCCGAGCCCCCCGCGACGCCGCGAGTAGCTACCATCGAGTTGCCGGAAGCTCTCAAAGATGTACGAGACGTCGTTGGGGTCCATGCCTATGCCCGTGTCGCTCACGGAGAAGCAGAGGTGGTCCTCTGCCTCAGAGCGACCAACGCTCAACTGAACCATCCCGCTCTCCGTGAACTTGACCGCGTTGTCCACAACATTGGTGAGCACCTGCTTGAGCCTGATTCGGTCTGCACGGATCGTCTTTGCAGCGTCGTCCTCAACTTCCGCTTGGAACACCAGACCGCGTTCGGCGGCTTTCCACCCAAAGAGCAGGCGGAGTTCCTCAACAAGGCCGCGGACGTCGAATCGTACCACCTGAAGCGGGAGTCTTCCAGCCTCTATTCGAGTGAAGTCCAGCAGGTCATTGACCAACGCCAGCAGGTGATCGGAGCTGGTCGTCACCGTATTGATGTACAGACGCTGCTGATCGGTTAACCGCGTCGCCGCTAAGAGCGAGGACATTCCGATGATCCCGTTGAGCGGGGTTCGTAGCTCGTGACTGATGTTGCGGAGAAACTGATCTTTGTTCTCGTTGGCGCGAATGGCGGCCTGCTGGGACTCCAGCAGCGCCTCCTCGTAGCGTTTACGCTCGCTGATATCCTGGATCGTCGCCACCACCGCGCGTGTGCGTCCGTCGGGTCCCGGGATTGGCTGGATGCTGAGCACGCAGGGGACGGGTGCACCCTCCGCCGACGGCACCGCGCCTTCTATCTGTAGCGCGGTGCCGTCGGCGAGCGCGTGGCGAAGTGGGCACCGCTCCGGCGCGCACACGCACCCGCTCAGAACCTCGTGACACGGGCGTCCGACCGCCTCAGCCTCTTGCTTGCCGAGCAGTGTGAGCAGCGCCCGGTTCACGCGGGTTACCGTCCCGCGGAGATCCATTACCATGATCCCGTCCGGGCTCGCGTGGAAGACCGCTTCCAACTCTTGGTACGTGGTCTGCAGATCTACCCGGCCGGCAACGGCGTTCCGAAGAGCCGGCACGACGGGGTGGTAAAGATTCACTTTTTAACTATAATGCAGTTTATTGGCTTTATCAACTGCTCGTGCCGTTTTGTGGCGCCCGGTTAGCGCAGCGTGATGGTGAGGTTGTCAATCACATTTCGCACGCCAACCGTGACCCTCGCCGCGTGCACTGCGGCATCATGTGCCGCCCAGGTGGGTGTTCAAGCAGCCAGAACAAGTTCCGCAAGCTGAATCGTGAAGCGAAGAGCAAGGTGACCCAGCTTGACCGGCAGATCGGTTTCTGGACGACGTCCGTCAGGACATCCTTGACAACGTGAAGACACTCAAACCGGAGCCGGCGCCGCTTGACCTCAAGGTGATACCCGTAGGAGGCCCCGCGCTCCTGGCCCTGCTTCAGACGTATGACCGGGAGTTCATGGAGTTGTTCAAGGTACGGGCCGAGCTAGGCACGCGCGCCACCGACTCCGCTCACATCTGGAGTGTGGAAGCCGTGGAAGACGCGCTCGGCGTGCTCTGCAAGGAGGAGCCGCAGCAGCATGCGTGCGCAGGGCGAATCCCAGGACCACAAGGTGGAGTTGGCGGACCGGGAGTCATTTCCCGCAAGTGATCCACCCGGGTATACTCACGGGTGACATGCAAGAGAAGAAAAAGAAGACACCCAAGCACTCGCGTGTGACCGGCACGCTTCAGATCACCTCACGCGGATTTGGCTTTGTGGAGCCGGACTCCGGGCCCGACATACTCATCCCGTATGACCATCTGGGCGTTGCTGCATCCGGGGATACCGTGAAGGCGGAGATATTCCCTGACGCAGACCCGGAGAAGCCCGCAGGACGGATCACAGAGGTTCTCAGCCGCAGCGACCGCTCAGTGATTGGTAGAATCCGGCGCCGCAAGAACGAGTACCGTGTGTACCCGGAAGACAGCAGCGTCCCGCGCGCACTGGTGCTGGATCCATCCGCCGTAGATGCGCTTGTGAAGCGGAGCGGGCACCGCAGTCTTTCGGACGGCGACGTGGTGCGCGCGCGGCTGGTCCACTGGGAAGATCCCAAGGAGCATCCGCGGGGCGAGCTCCTTGAGTTGATTGCCCGCAAGGGCGAACCATCGGTGGACCTCAAGCTGGTAGCGCTGTCGCGAGGGTTTGAGCTTGCGTTCCCCGAGGATGTCCAGCATGCCGCGGGAGAGATCTCCATGCCCTCGCTTCGCCGGATGCAGCTTTCCAAGCTCAGCAGCGCGGAGCCCGGAATGCGTGCCGCGTCTCGGGGGCGTGTGGATTTCAGAGACCGTACGTGTTTCACCATTGATCCGGAGACCGCACGTGATTTTGACGACGCACTCTCGGTGCAACAGCGCGGCGATGGGCTGTTCGAGCTGGGGGTGCATATCGCTGACGTGAGCGCCTTTGTGGAAGAGGGCGGAGCCCTTGATGAAGAAGCGTGGAAGCGGGGAACCTCGGTGTATCTGGTGGATCAGGTGCTTCCCATGCTTCCGGAGCAGATATCCAACGGGCTCTGCAGCCTGGTCCCGGGCGAGCCGCGTCTTACCGTTTCAGTAGTGGTGGTGTTGGACTCCATGGGTGGTGTCCACAACCTGACCATTACCGAAGGGCTCATCAAGAGCGCCCGTCGCTTCACGTACCGGGAGGTGGAAGAGATCTTGGGCGGCGCCGATGATCCGCTTGCGTCGGATCTGCGGCTCCTTCATTTGATTGCGCAGATGCTGCTCCGTCGACGGCGCGAGTCGGGCAGCGTTGACCTGGACCTTCCGTCGGTCCACGTCAAGGTGGACGCGAACGGCGTGCCGGTCTCCATCACCCCTGCCGAGCGCCTTGAGGCGAACCGGCTGGTTGAGGAGTGCATGCTCCTGGCGAATCGACTGGTCGCCGAATACGTTCGGGATCGCTCACGGAAGAAGCCGCTGCCGTTTGTGTACCGCATTCACGACCAACCCGCTCGCGGCGATGTGGAGCAGTTGCTGGATCTGCTTCAGACGCTCGGCATCCGCTACCGGCTGGACGGTGACGAGGTGCAGCCTCAGGACTACCGCAATATCCTTGCGGTGATAGAGAACCTGGAATTCAAGGATCTGGCAGAGCGTCTTGCGCTCAAGTCGCTGACCAAGGCCGTCTACGAGACCGAAAACCGGGGCCACTTTGGGTTAGGCTTTGACGCGTACACGCACTTCACCTCCCCCATTCGGCGCTACCCGGACCTGGTCGTCCACCGGCTTCTCAAGCGGTATGTCGGCTCAAACCGCCCGCGATACTCCAAGAAACTGTTGCAGTTCTTGGACCGCACCTGCGAGCACGCAAGCGAGCGCGAGCGCGCGGCTACCGATGCCGAGCGTGACTACACCCGGTTGAAGGCGCTCGAGTACCTTGCCAAGCGTACCGGGCGGGAGTTCGACGGGGTGGTTTCAGGCGTCACCTCGTTTGGTCTGTTTGTTGAGATCAAGCGTTACCTGGTTGAAGGACTGGTGCACATCTCAAAGCTGGGTGATGAGTTCTTCACCCATGAGAAAGAGCATCATCGGCTGGTGGGCAAGGATAGCGGTACCACATACCGTCTGGGCGATCAGCTACACGTGCGTGTGGTCTCTGTGGACCCGCAGGAGCGTAAGGCTGATCTGGAGCTGGTTACCGCGTCTACGTGACCGCGGCTGCAGACTGCGCTCATAACCCATGAGGTCTATGGAGAGCGCGATCCGGCGACAGTAGTGTAGGGACGAACCAATGGTCCGGACCACACTATGAAGAACACGATCGCCGCGCCACACACACAGTCTCCTGACCAGGTAGCCAAAGCGCTTGCTGTTGATCTCCAGGATGGGCTCTCCGGTGAAGACGCGAAGCGCCGGTTCGCCGATGCCGGTCCCAACGAGTTGGAGGAGAAGGGGCGTCGCGGGTTCCTGAGCCTCCTGGCTGAGCAGTTCAACAATTTTCTCATCATTGTTCTCATAGCCGCCGCGACGGTTTCCTTTTTGGTTGGCGAGCCGGTGGATGCGATCGCCATCCTGGTGATTGTTGTGCTCAACGCCGTCATGGGGGTGGTACAGGAGTCCAAGGCGGAGCGCGCCCTTGAGGCGCTCAAGCAGATGTCCGCTCCGGAGGCGCAGGTGCTCAGGGACGGAGAGATGCAGACCGTCCCGGTCAAGCGTGTGGTACCCGGGGATGTTGTCTTGCTGGAGGCAGGCTCCTCCGTCCCTGCTGATCTCCGGCTCTTGGAGGCGGTCAATCTCCGGATCGACGAGGCGCCACTCACCGGCGAGTCGGTGCCGGTGAAGAAGCGTGCGAAGGCGGTACTGGAGGAAAAGGCCTCGCTCGGAGACCGGGAGAATTGCGCGTTTATGGGCACCACAGTTTCCTATGGCCGAGGTAGGGGCGTGGTGACCGCCACCGGCATGGACACGGAGATGGGCAAGATCGCCACCATGATCCAGTCGTACGAGGAGGAGGAGACACCGCTCCAGCGTCGGCTGAGTCAGCTGGGGAAGTGGCTTGGCATCATCGCTCTGGCGATCTGTGGGGTGATCTTCCTCTACGGGGTTATCAGGGACACCCAGCCGGCGCTCGCGTTCCAGGAAGGATTTGCGGTCTACTTCCGGCAATACCAGCAAGACATTGTGGAGCTGTTCATGACCGCGGTCAGTCTGGCCATTGCCGCGGTGCCCGAGGGCTTGCCTGCCGTGGTGACCATCTGCCTGGCGCTGGGAATGCAACGCATGGTCCGTCGTCATGCGCTGATCCGGAAACTGCCGGCGGTGGAAACACTGGGTACGGCCACGGTCATCTGCACGGACAAGACCGGGACGCTCACCCAGAACCGGATGACGGTTGTGAAGGACTGGGTCCCGGACCGCACCGTTGAGTTAGATGAGCAGGATGCAGACCTGGAGGAGAACCCACGGTTGTCGCTCTTGCTGCATGGCGGCCTGCTCTGCAACGACGCGTCGCTGCAGACGGAGGAGACCGAGGGCGGCGAATCGCAACGCACCGTGGTCGGTGATCCCACCGAGGGCGCGCTGGTGATGTCCGCAGTCGACAGCGGACTCGATGAGTCCACTACCAAGGATGCGTGGCCGCGCCGTGACGAGTTTCCGTTTACCTCAGAGCGAAAGCGAATGACCACCATTCATACCGTTCCGGATCAGGCTTCGTTTCCGGACTGGGGTCACGGAGCCGCGTTGACTCCCGGGAGGCCCGTAGCGTTTATGAAGGGCGCCCCAGATGTCGTCCTGAACTACTGCAATCGCATGTTGGCGCCGGATCAAGGCGATGATGCGGCCGGATCCGCGGCGGAGCTGGATGCGGATGCGCGCGACCGGGTGCTTGCCGCCAATTCGGCGATGGCGCAGGACGCCCTCCGGGTGCTTGCCGTCGCGTACAAGCCGCTGGAGGCGGTCCCGGAGGAGGACGCCGGCGCCGATGAGGTGGAGCAGGAGTTCATCTTTGTCGGTTTGGCCGGGATGATCGACCCGCCGCGCGAAGAGGCGATTCAGGCCGTACAGGTGGCAGAGCGAGCCGGGATTCGGACCGTGATGGTCACCGGCGACTACAAAGAGACCGCCGCCGCAATTGCCGCGCAGATCGGCATTATCCGTGAAGGCGGAGAGGTGCTCTCCGGCGCGGAGATCGACCAGATTGACGATGAGGAGTTTGGGCAAACCGTGGAGGAGGTGGACGCCTATGCCCGCGTGTCTCCGGAGCACAAGGTTCGGATCCTGCAAGGCCTGCGCTGGCAGGGGCACGTCGCGGCCATGACCGGCGACGGCGTCAACGACGCGCCGGCGCTCAAGCGTGCCGACATTGGCGTGGCGATGGGCATCACCGGCACCGACGTCTCAAAACAGACCTCTGAGATGGTGCTGACCGACGACAACTTTGCCAGCATCGTTTCCGCGGTTGAAGAGGGGCGGGTGATCTACTCGAACATCCGCAAATTCGTGTACTACCTCATCTCATGCAACATCGGTGAGATCCTGATTATCTTCACCGCCATGATCGCCGGTCTGGTGATCCCGCTGACCCCAATCATGATCCTGTTTCTGAATCTGGTGACCGACGGTGCTCCGGCGCTCGCGCTCGGCGTTGAGAAGGGTGATCCGGACATCATGAAACGGCCGCCTCGGCCGCCGCACGAGCCCATCATCAACGCACAGATGCGCATTGGTCTGCTGGTTCAGGCTATCGCGATGACCGTGGCCGTGCTGGGCGTGTATCTGATTGCGCGGAACCGGTATCCGGACCAGGTGATGATAGCCCGGGGGATCGCGTTCGCGACCTTGGTGCTCTCAGAACTGTGGCGCGCATTCACCGCGCGCTCGGAACGGTACTCGATCTTCCAGATAGGTCCTGCATCCAACCGCTGGATGCTGGTAGCGGTAGCCAGCTCGCTGCTCCTCCTTGTGGGCGTGATCTACCTGCCGTTTCTGCATCCGGTCTTTGACACCACGTTTCTGTCGCTCGAGCACTGGTTGCTGCTCCTTCCCTTCACCCTGGTTGCAGCGGTGGCAGCGGAGATCACTAAGATCTTCCTTCGACGCAAGGCCAGGAGTGCGTTCAGGGAAGCAGCATAGGAGGAGTTATGTCTGATACCGTATGGATGATCATTGCATTGGCGCTGGGCGTGGCGTCCATTGGCGTTGCTCTCTGGAAGTATGCGTGGGTGAATCGCCAATCAGCAGGCGCGGCCTCCGGGCAGCAGGTTGCCCGATCCATCAGAAAGAGCGCCCGTGCGTTTCTGCGCTACCTCTATCTCGCGCTGGCTGCCGTGGCGGCGGGCATGGGGCTTCTCCTCGCAGTCTTTCTGGGAATCGATTTCCCCCAGCTGATTGAGACCGGGACGTTTGCCTATGACGTCACCGCCGGCGTGGGCACCGCCGTCACATTCGTGCTCGGTGCTCTGTTCGCCGCAATCGCCGGATACCTGGGGATGAGCGTTGCGGTCCAGGCGAACGTTCGGACCGCCGCCGCGGCGCAACGCGGACTGACCGCGTCGTTCAAGGTCGCGTTCAATGGCGGCTCAGTCATGGGGCTCGGCATGATCGGCATCGGGATTGTGGGCATTGTGGCAATCTACTGGATCACCGGCAACGCCAACCTAGTCTTGGGCTTCAGCTTTGGCGCGTCAGCGCTTGCACTCCTGGCCAAGGCCGGTGGCGGCATCTACACCAAGATCGCGGATATCTCAGCGGACCTTGTGGGGAAGGTGGAGTTTGGCATTGCGGAGGATGACGCACGGAACCCCGGCGTGATTGCGGACAATGTTGGCGACAACGTGGGCGACATTGCCGGGATGGGGGCGGATATCTACGACAGCTACGTCGCCAGCGTGGTGGCCTCCATGCTCCTGGGCGTAGCACTGGTCAACCAAGGGTTCGATGACCGGTTTGTGATCTTCCCGTTGATGGTATCCGCGGCAGGAATTCTGGCCTCCATCATCGGCTCGCAGCTCGTCCGCGTCCGTGAGGGAGGCGACCCGGGTAAGGCGCTCAATGTGGGCACCATTCTGACATGCGTGCTCTTTGCGGGCTTCATGGCGCTCGTGGTCTTTGGCGGTGGCTTCAGGGGATCAGGTGTTGGTTTTGGGCTGTACATTCCGGCAGTCGCCGGCGTCCTCATTGGTCTGTTGATTGGCTACACCACGAATCTTTTCACCTCTGACCGCTATAGCCCGGTCAAACGTGTTGCCGGCTACTCCCAGAGCGGGTCGGCGGTCAATATCATCACCGGATTCAGCTACGGACTGCTGAGCATTGTTCCGTCGATGGTGGGAATCGTCGCGGCGATGCTCGTTGCATACTTCACCGCTCAAGCGTCGGGAATAGCCGGGGTCTATGGAATCGCAATTGCCGCGGTGGGCATGCTCTCGATCACCGGAATGGTGGTCTCCGCGGACGCGTATGGGCCTATTGCAGACAACGCGAAGGGCATTGCGGAGATGTCAGAGATGGGCGATGAGGTAGTGGCTACCACGGACTCGCTGGACTCAGCCGGCAACACGGCTGCCGCGGTGGCCAAGGGCTTTGCAATTGGGGCGGCGGCGCTGACCGTCCTGT
>CAYTGY010000121.1:0-9107 GCA_964437265.1 uncultured Spirochaetaceae bacterium
GGGTTCATAGAAGCCGAGTGGACGAACAACGCGCACCATCGCAGAACGGGGCTTGGGAGAGCATTCACCGCTGAACGACTCTCTCCCGATGGCGTAGTCGCGACGTCCACGTCTATGCTGAACATGGAAGGCGGCCGGACGGCGTGCCTCAAACTGCTTGCAGAGCACACCGAGGTAACGTCTGTTGTTTGCCACAACGATGTTCTGGCGTTTGGAGCACTTGAAGCGTGCCGTCAGCTGGGTAAGCGCGTGCCGGAAGACATCTCGGTGGTGGGATTCGATGATGTCCCGGAAGCTGCCCGAAGCACACCGGCACTCACAACGTTTCGCCTTGACCGCAACCGGATTGGCAAGTCAATGATGGAGGAACTCATACGGCTTGTTGGATCGGGCTCCGAGAGTACGGATCGGAGGATCCTGATACCGGGTGAGCTGATTATTCGCGACTCGACCGCCCGTGCCCCCGTTCGCGAGCCGTAGCTTGGATGCTACTCCACGGGGTATCCTCCAGAGATCAGCAGAAAGAGATCTTCGAGGATACTCGGTGTGATACTCCCCGAGTACTTCGTTTTGTTCTCCGTAACCGGGTTCTGGTCATGGCGCCCAACAGCGTCAGCGTAGTCAACAAGGTACTGAGCCCAGGTTCCGAACCACGGGTCCGAAGGGTCATCACATAGGGTGAGCATCGTAGTCTGTAGCTGCTGCTTGGCGAAAGACATCAGGAAGTCGTCCTCAAGGAGAACGGCAAGGCGATACCAGCTCGAGAGAACAAGGTTGTCCATCGTATCGATGTCCGGTTGGAGGTAGTTCGACTGCTCCTGAATACCGCCTTTGCTGTGATGCCATAACCATTCAAGTTGTTTGGGGCAGTGCTCGAAGAAGTTGAAGTACGTGCATTCGGAGGCAACGGATAGGTAATCCCCATCGCTGGTCCGATCGTACCTCTGAAGACAGTACTGAATGAACGTCTGAAGACCGCCGTAATCGATGGTCAACCCGGTGTCCTTGTGGCTTCCCCACCACTGACCGGTAGCGACGCAGTTGTCGATGACCCATTGCTCGTGACCGGCACGGGCCTGGTCCAGCCGTTCGTCTCCGGTGTCCGCGCCAATGCGATCGAGCGATAGCAGCAGACGGGAGCATGGAGCGGTATCGCTGGAGACGGAGCCGTCAGGCGAAACGGTCATGGGGAAACTGCCGTCAGCCCTCTGCGACCGCAGGATCCAATCGATACACCGGTCCAGCGATTCCTGCCAGCGCCGGTTTTTGGCGGCCGAATACGCGCGTCTTTGGATGAGTTTGTGCGTGTAGAGCGTCGTGATTCCAAGATAGTCAGGCCGCGGTCCTGTGATATTCCGGCCGGTTGTGGGGTCGGTGGTTCGCTTCTCCGCGGGAATATCGCGTCCCCAGATGAGGCTGTCGTTTGGTCGCTCGAGCATTCGTGAGCTGCCGTGAAGAACCTGCGTAACCCCGCCGTCCTGGCCAATCACCTCGTAGCTGTAATCCTCATCGCCGATCTGCCAGTCCTCGTAGTACCATCCGTCCTCGGTCTGAGAGGCAAGCAGGAAATCCATCTGCTCAACCGCGCGCTGCCGGAAGAGGTCGGTTCCGGTTCTCTCGAAGAGCAAGTGGTCGACGTACGCGTTCAGCGGTTGACGATAGATGGAGATCCGATTCTGGTGCGAACTGTGTCGGTATCCGCGGACCGGAATGCCACGGACATCGGAGGATATGTATCGCCGGGTGCCGGCATGCTCCACCGCCCCACGCCCGACCGTTGCCATTCCGATCGCTTGATTGAGGCTGTAGTAGGAGGTCTGGTCGAAGGCAAAGTCGTTCGCCGCAGCCCACGCGTGGGCCACCTCCTTGAATCCACCGGTGGTGACAATCATGTCGACCTCGAACGTGTAGTGTTGACCCGGATAGTACTGAGCTGCTCCGTGGAATGGAGACGGCCCTTCATTCCGGCCCAACCCCGCTGCGAGTGTGCAGCTCGATTCGTTCTGGTCGAACGCCAGGTTCGCATGGTGATAGTTGAATGCGAGCGGAAACCCGAAACCGCCAATAGTCCCATCCGGGGTGCGGGCGATGATTGTGGGGACACCGGCGAGTTTGACGTGTATGTGTCCCGGCAAATCCATATGCAGTCGTGTTCCGCCGAGCGTGGGCGTGACGTCGCGTCCACCGTTGAGCCACGGGTAGATCCAGCACATCGTGTCCGCCCGACTCTCGCAGCCAAGGTGGAACCATCCGCGCAGCGGCCGCGTCACGTGAAAGGCGACCTCCACACGGACGGCGGGCGCATTGGGGAGGAGCCGAAACGTGACCTGGTAGTCGCACTCCTGGGTATCGCCGGAGAGCGTCAGAGCGTTTGACTGCGGTTGTGCGCTCGGGTGAAACAGCGGCAATTCGGTTCGAGCCGCCTGGGTGAATGCAAGGATGGGGCCACCGTGAAAGAGCGGTTGCGCGTCCCGGGCGGGACCGGAGACTGCCATGCTCCAGTTGCCGGTGGAGCTCTGGGTCAGCTCCAATCTGACATGATCATTCGAGATGCGTAGTGCGCTATCGGTCGGGGTTCCGTGGTCTTCTGCCGCCATGTGTTATCTCCTGGTCAGTTGAGCTGCTCTGCGTCGTCGGATACTTCGAGGATCGATTTCATGCATTTCTGGGTAGCCGCAGTACGGATGGCGTCGCCGGCGTCCTGCAGGCCGAATCTGTGAGTGATGAGCTGACTGAACGTTTCCGGCTGTCGCTGAAGGACTCGAACGGCTTCTCCAAAGTGCTGGGGGCCATATCCCCAGCACCCGAAGATCTGGAGATCACGACGACAGATCTCGAGTGGGTTGAGCTCAGCGGTACCGTGATCCGTGTAGTGCCCCAGCTCCACTACCGTTGCCCCGGGCCTGCACATCTCAATGGCCTGCACGAACGCTCGCGGGCTTCCGGCGGCTTCGAACACGACATCCGCACCCAGGCCATGAAGGGTTTGCTCGCGAACGAGCGCGGTGCGCTGGTCTTCATCGGTCTCAGCAACGTCAACAGTGAGGTCGGCGCCAAGCCGAGAACAGATCGAGAGCCGATGATCCGGTCCCCCGATGGCGATCACCGGAGCGCAGTTGGCCGCTCGTGCAAGAGCGACGATGATCGCGCCGATCGTTCCGGTTCCGAGCACTACCACGCTCTTGCCGGGTCCGAGCCCCTGATAGCGGTCGGGAATTCCGGGAGCCATAGCCCGCTCGAATGCGCGCAGCGCAACTGCCATCGGCTCGGTCAGCGTGGCGGTCTCAGTATCCAGTTGATCGGGGATCCTAAAGACTGTTGATCCTTCAGGGACGTAGAACCACGTGGCGAACGCCGCCATATCCGGCGGGAGCGCGCGGCCAAACGCGGGGCGGAGGCAGAGGTTTGGCTGAAGAAGGATTCGGCAGGCGAAGCACTTCCCGCACGCCCAGGTGCTTGGGTAGACGACGACGCGGTCTCCCACGGTCAGCGTAGCGCCATACGCGTCGACGGTGGGGAACTCTGAGCCGACTTCCTCGACCACACCGACAAACTCATGCCCCAGTCTGAACGGGTAGGTGGGATCCTTCCACGGGAATGGCTTTGGGGAGTTCACAAGATGCACGTCGGTCCCGCAGACTCCCGCTCGCAATACACGCACGAGCATGTCACGGCTGTTCACGTTCGGACGCGTCTGCGCTTCTACACGTACTGCTCCCTTGCTGCACACTACTACGTATTTTCCATTCTTCATGGATCCGTTCCTTGACCGAATCACGTGGCACCACGCACGACGTCCGTCATGCGTCTTCTGCCACGGACTCCTCGACAATCGCGGCTATGTTCTCCACCGGAACATCCCCTGTTATGTGCTTGGCGGTGGAAAAGACGTATCCTCCGCCGGCACCCATCTTCCGCTTGAGACGCCGGGCTTCAACTCGGATCTCCTCCGGCGTACCAAACGGCAACAGCTCCTGAACGCCAAACCCTCCCCAAAAGGCGATGTTCCGTCCGTATCTGCGTTTCATCTCGTAGACGGGCATCGACTCAGGCTGGACACTCTGCAACACCTGGAGTCCACTTTCGATGAGGTCCCCCACGATGTCGTAGACGCTCCCGCAGCTGTGATGAAAGGCGGTCTTTCCACCCTCTCTGATTCGTGCGTACTGCGGGGCCAGGATCGGCTTGATCAGCTCGCGCCACCGGTCGGGTCCTACGGTGACACCGCGCTGATCGCCAAAATCGTCGGTGATCATGAGCGCGTCGCAGGGAAGCGTAACCAGCTCATCGATGAGCTCGAGGTGACGCTCGAGCAGCATCTCCAGGAGATCGCGGGCAAAGCCGGGGTCTGCGGCGAGATCCATGAAGAAACCTTCGTATCCCCGGATCATCCACGCCGATTCGAGTACTCCCGGCCCATAGTCAACCACGGTAAATACATCGCCGGCTTCGGCGAGCTCCTCGCGGGCTCGATCGAACGACATGGACCGCTTGCAGCCCCAGTATTCCACCGGCGGGTCACCTTGATGGAGGTAGGGGCGGTAGGATGGGACGGTGAAGCCATCAAGGCTGGGCTCGCTGAGCGCGGGCTGCACGATATGTGGGATGGAGCCCGCCCTCCAGCGTGTTCCGTGGAGATCGGTATAGAACTCATCACCGGCGCTGTTCTTGGGTCTCCAATCGATGGTTATTCTGAGGATGTGGTCCCGGATCTTGCCGGCCCAGTCGTGATCGCCATAGTGCGCATCCAGTGCCTGGGACGCCCGTGAGTCATACCAGACGGTGTATGGTGTGGGCCTCACCTCCTCAAAGCGCAACGCCGCTCGTACGCTCTCCCGCAGGTTCATGGTTGCCCTACTATCGCGCCTTGCTCGGAGAGGACCGTCCGCAATCGTTGGGGATCCAAGTCCCTTGGACGTGTCTCCGAGAGGGCGCCAAGCGCGGCCGCAGTCCCAGCGGCCTGACCGGTCGCCATACAGATGACCGTGACCCTCACCGACCCAAGCGCGACGTGGCTCGCGGAGATGCAACGCCCGGCGACAAGCAACTGATCGACTCCGGTTGGCACGAGGCAGCGATACGGAATCCCATAGTAACCCGGCTCCGCAGCGAGCAGCTCAACCGAGCCGCGCGCACCCGACGGGTTGTGAACGTCAATGCCGTATGAGCTAAGCGCGATTGCGTCCGGAAACTGGGCGCATGACCGGACATCCTCGTCGGTCAGGATGTATTCGCCGATAACACGACGCGTCTCGCGTATTCCGATGTGAGGAGCCGTCGCCGAGAGGTAGCTCCGTTCGAACCCGGGAACGTATTCGCGGAGAAACGTGGCGGTGGCAAATACCTGTCGCCTGGCCTCTATCTCTGCGCGAGTAAGGTCCACAACTGAGGTCGCGTCCACATTGGTGACCTTCGAGGTGTTGAAGATCACCTCCCGTTCTCTGAGGGAGAACATCGCGGCGCCGTGGTTCGGAAACTCGAAAGGCCCGAGCCCTCCGGCCTGTTTCTGCCACCGTTCAAACGAGCCGAGCACTCTGATCCACTGGGTTCCATCCGGCCTCGTTTCCACGAGCTGGGCAGGGTCTCCCCTGAGCGCCTCGGCCGCGGTTTTCACATCCACATCTGCTATGGTGAACATCAGAGAAACCGGCTGCATTCTCCCATCTGACTCACGCCCCTTTTCAAACGGGGATCCGCTGAACGCGGCAACGTCCCCGTCTCCGGTCGTATCCACAACAACCCGCCCGGAGATTGTCTGTCTGCCCGACTTGTTGTGGACGACGACGCCGCTGATCGCGCCGTCCTCGGTAACAACGTCCGTGAGCAGAGAGTGATAGAGAAGCCGCGCGCCTGATTCCAGAACCATTTCTTGCGCGACGTACTTGAAGACCTCCGGGTAGCTGGGCGTCCAGGTATGAACGTGGGTTCCTGGAGCACGTATGTGCCCGCCGGATCCGCCGTGCTTCATCAACTGCGTCACGAGCTCCTGGGCAATCCCACCGATCACCTGACGTCCGTGCGAGTCGTGAAAGGTGAGCATGGGCAATCCGGTTGCCAGCTCTCCTCCCAACGAGCCGTATCGTTCAATCAGCAGGGTCTTGCATCCATTCCGAGCCGCAGCGATCGTGGCGGCAATGCCCGCCGGGCCGCCGCCGACGACGATCACATCCATCATCTCATCTTCATATCCCGGCATCTCTCGCCTCCCGAACGCTAATCGTGGGATCCCTCTGGGTCCGCAGCAGTGTTGTCACGCCATCCCTACCTGCGGGAGTTTTTCGTCTTTCTCATCGTCCGGCCTGGACTCGATCAGCCTCAGCATACGATCCGAGACGTGAGCGTAGCCGGGATCCTTGAACCGGTTTGACAGCTCATTCGGATCCTTCTCCAGGTCGTAGAGCTCACCTTCTCCTGACTGGCGCTCGACGGTGAGCTTGTAGCGGGCCGTTCTGACCGTGGCCAGATCCAGCGCGACACCGCACCGGCTCTCGCTGAGCTCCCACTCACAGAAGGCGTGATCCCTTTGCGCCGCCTGGCCATCCACCACGCCACGCAGGCTGCTTCCGTGCGTGCGCGGTTGGTCTGGAACACCGGCATAGTCATAGATGGTTGGGGCCAGATCCACGGTGGAAACGGGATGAGAAACGACACCGTGCGGAACCCCGGCGCCAAAGAGAACACACCCCACTCGCAGCAAACCTTCGTAGTGGGTCGGGCCCTTGAGGAGAAGGCCGTGGTCACCGAGCAACTCGCCGTGATCGCTCGTGAACACGACGATCGTGTTCTCCATGAGGCCCGCTTCCGAGAGTGCAAGAAGAATTCTTCCCACGTTGTGGTCAATGAGAGAGATCATGGACCAGTACTGGGCAATGATGTGGCGGAGCTGCTCATCAGATTGGTGAGGCAGTCTGGAAAGCGTCTCACGAACAGCGCGCATCCGCGGATCACTGATTGCCGGTTGCCCCTCCACGCTGGCGCGGTGCCACCATGGTCTACGATCAAGATCCAACTCTCGGTGCGGCGGAAGCTCTACCGCTGATGGGTCGTACAGCCGGCTCCACGGTTCGGGTGCGTTGAATGGCACGTGCGGATCCGGAAAGGACGCCCACAGGAAAAATGGCTCGGTGGAGTGCTCTCGGATATAGCAAACGGCGCGGTCGCCCACCCAACTCGACGCATGAAAGGCGACGGGGAGGGCCGGGAACCACGTCCGTGCCGCATCCGTATCAGGTCGGAGTCGCGCTGAAGCGAGCCGACGTTTCTCCTCGCCCCGACCGTCGACCTCCAGCCAGCGATCGTAATGCATCAGCAACTCGGCATGCTGAAACCCCATGTAGGGGCCACACCAGTCATCGGCGAACTGGTCATAGCTCAGCCGGTTCTCGGGCCGACCGGTTGGCTCGAACGTCTCCTGCGTCGAGAAGTGCGCCTTCCCGACAAAACCGGTTTGATAGCCGCACAAAGCCAGCGTCCCGGCGATACCGGCCTCCCCCGTTTCTACCTCCAGGTCAATCCCATTGTCACGAACGCCATGCGTCTTCGGATACAGTCCGGTGAGAATGGAGGCGCGGGCCGGTTGGCACACCGGACTCGGCGTAATACAGGTAGAGAATCGGGTGCCGTTGCGAGCCATGTGGTCCAGATGCGGTGTCGTGATGCCGGGCTTCTCGAATCCAAACGCGTCTCCACGATGCTGGTCTGAGGTGATAATGACGAAGTTGGGTCGCGCGGAGCGGTGTGGATCCGGCTGAGTGTAAACCTGGCTCACGACTGCTCCATCCTCATGCGTGTGATGCAGATTGCTGCCGAGCCTTCCAGACAAAGAGCTGTTCTTGTCCGTACGGTCCGGAGTTGAAGAAGAGAAACCGATCGCGAGACGTTCCAGAGTCGACAGGTACACATATGTGGTGTCGCCACAGGTTCTCTTTCACGCCGCGGCTTGACGCTTCCTCACAGAGACTGTCTATGTCCATAATCGGCTCCGATTCGATTATCCATCCGGAGATTGGCCATGCTTCGGGCGTGTACGCCCAACCACCCAGACTCGGTGCCGGTTCGCGCATCTCCGGTTCGACCTCCGGCGAGGCGGGCGGGGTTGGACTGGCGTTAATGAGACCGAACCAGCCGCCGCGTTGTGCCGGCAAGAGCTGGAGCCCGCCGATCCAGCCCGACGCCCACGCGCCTTGGTCGGAGATGGGAGTCAACACTCTGCCGAGTCTGCGCGCCGTTCTGTCCTCAGGGCCCATGACGGCTACGGCCGTGCTGGAACCGTATGGTGCGTTCGACTGATCCTGCTGAGGCATGAACGGGTAGCCTTTGTAGAAGAGCAGAACGGACGCTCTCTCCTCAAACCAGTAGGCGGTCACGGTATCGACATGGTAACCGTCGAACGAGCCCTGTTCGACCGGAGCAAGAACCGGCTCCGGTTGAATTGTCCAGGGGCCTTCCAAGCTGGCGGAGGCCGCCGTGAATATGAACTTGCGGCCGTCTCTGCGCGCGATAGCGAAGAGGCGATAGTTCTTCCCAAGACGGACCGGAGTGCCCGGCCGGTATGGATCCATCAGTATCCACGGCTTCGAAGTGTGGAGATTCGCCAGAGCGTCCGGGTTCGTGTAGACAAGCGGACCGGTCTTCTTCCAGTTGGTGCCGGATGCGATGTTGGGCGAGACCGCGTGGGCGTTGACGTTCACCTCACAGCCTGTTCGATCGTCGTGGCGTTGGGCGAAGTAGAACATGTGATACTTCCGAGAGTCACCGTCCCACACTACGCATGGATCCCCGGTGACACTCGAGTCGAAGTCGCCGGCTACGCCACGTTTAATCGCGACACCAAGAAAGTCCCAGTCCCGCACCGGGGCTTCCAGACCCCTGGGGTTCGTCATTCGTCTATCCATTGATGATCTCCGTTACTCCTTCACGGCACCCTTCGTCATGCTCGACATTACCTTCTCCTGCATGCTGAAGAATGCGGCGATGATTGGGACGGACACGACGGTACATCCAGCCAGCACCAACTCCCAGGGAACGCGCTGCACGTCTCCTTCTTCCCCGGTCAACATGGGAAGGATGACCGTGATCGGAACCTTCCAGACATCGTTGACCATCAC
>CAYTGY010000122.1:0-9020 GCA_964437265.1 uncultured Spirochaetaceae bacterium
AGCGTCTTGACACTCGCATATCCGCCAATGATGAACAGGCTCGACTGCCGCGGTGTTGGCCGCGGCTGGACGCCGTAGCGGTACATGTCAAAGCGGGCGGTCATCAGCGGGCGAAGCTCGATTGCGCCGCATCCGGTACCAAAGCCCAGAATCCAGAGCGAGTTCGCGCGCGCCCAGTTGGCAAACCGCTCCAGGATGCCGCGGTACGGGGCCACCGCTTGCGGCCGTGCGTCGCAGAAGTACTTCCGCTCTTCCGCCGGCAGGTCCAGGTTGGGCAGGCGCGCGTCGTCGGTCGGCACCGGCACGCGGGCCGGCTCCTGCGTTGCGTTGTCTATCTTCTCTGCGGATGTATGGTTCATCACAAGCTCCTGTCTTCTATAGTGCGGCCAGCGCAATTCCCGCCAAACCCAGCAGCGCCGGTATCTTGAGGAAGAACCGGATTGACTGCTCGGCGCGAAAGCGCGGGAAGGAGGCGCCCACAAACACGGTCACGAAGTAGAGGGCGAAGGTCTTGATGACCAGCCCCCAGATGGTGGTTGCTCCGCCCAGGAAGAGGTTCATGTAGAGCACCAGCTTGGCGGAGTTGAAGATGGCGCGATTGGTCTGGAGCATCCCCAGGAATGAGCTCTGGTATTCAGTTGGCGGGCCAATGGGGATTTCCTGCGGGGCGCGGACCAGGGAGAACGGGTTGTGCATGCTCATCCCCAGGAAGGCGATGATCGCCGCTCCAAAGGCGAACGGGTTGGCAAAGAGGTTCCAGCTGAGCGTGCCGGCCTGCTGGGCCGCGACCAGCTCGGTGACCGACAGCGTGCCGTGCTGTGCGGCAAGCGCGATGATGGAGAGCGTGAACGGCACCTCAAAGGCGGTCATCTGTGCCAGGCCCCGGCTGACGCCCATGGGCGCGTACGGGTGGCCGCTGTCTCCGGCGCCAAGCGCCATGCCCAGCTGACCAAAGAAGATGAAATAGACCACCAAGAGCACATCGCCTGAGAAACTGAAGTTGCTAAACAGCTCGCTTCCGTAGATCACCGGGATGAACATCAGCGTTCCAATGCCTCCGGCAATCCGGAACACCGGGCCCAAGTAGAACATCACCCCGTGGCTGACCGAGGTCCGTTTGACGTTGGTCTTTATGATGTCGATGTACGGCTGCCAGATTGGGATCCCGATCCGGCCCTGCACCTTGGCGATGATCCGCGCCATGGAGGCCTGAAGCAAAATGCCGTAGTTAAACAGAATGAAGAGCGTGATCGCCGCATATAAGATCTGCAGCGCAAGTTCCGCGAACATCTAGTTACCTCCCACCACGCCTGCGGCCAGCGCCGTGATTGCGTAGAGCACCACCGTCAGGAGCAGGATATGCAGTGCGTAGGTCTGGCCGTTGCCGGTGTAGAGCCGGCGCAATGTGCCGCCGACGGCGGCCACGGCTCCACGGACCCATCCCCAGAGGCCGGCCACGCCCGGCGCCACCAAGAACCCGAGCGCCTTCTTGTACGGCGCAAAGAAGTTGTGTGCAAAATGCGTGGTCTCAGGGCGCTCGGGCCGCTCGGCCGCGTAGACCATATTGAACTGCTCGATTTTTCGCGGTCTGCGCATGGTGAGCAGAATCCAGAGCAGCGGCACGGCAAACACGCCCATGGTCACGTACATCACCGCGCTGCCGTTCCAGTAGCCGAGCGTGCTGATCACCGTCACGCCGTCCCATGCCGCGTGCCCAGCGATTACCGGTTCCACCGCTGTCATGATTGGTTTCAGGATCAGGTTGGGGAACAAGCTCACCGCCATCAGTCCGGCCATCGCCAGAACTTGCGGGATGAGCAGTGCCGGCGGCGCCTCGCGCACGCTGCGGTGTTCGTCCTTGAGCTGGCCCAGAAAGACCGTGTGGATGAACCGGAAGAGGTAGAGGAAGGCGATGGTGCTTGCGAAGAAGGCCACGCCAACCTGGACGTACCAGCCCGCCTCGATCATTGCTGAGTAGATCAGCCACTTCCCGCCAAACCCGGCAAGCGGCGGCACGCCGCTCACGGCGATGATCGCCATCAACGCGCTCAGAAAGGTTACCGGCATCCTCTTGATGAGCCCGCCCATCCGGTACATCGTGCTCGTTCCCGTGCGCAGGATGACGCCGGCGATTCCCAGGAACAACATCAGCTTGAAGATCGCGTGAATGACCGCCAGGTAGATCCCCGCGGTCCAGCCCAGATGCGTAGCCAATGCAAAACCGGCAACCATGTAGCCGACCTGGCTTATGCTCGAGTACGCCATGAGCCGCTTCACATCCTCCTGGAACACGGCAATGAGCGCGCCAAAAAGCGCGGTCGCAACGCCAATCCAGCCAAGGATCACATCCAGCGGTAGGCCGCCGGCGGGCGCGCCGCCGCCCAGCGCCGTTCCGCCCAACATCAGCGCCAGCAGGACCACGCCCACCAGCCCCGCCTTACTCAAGCCGGCGCTGAAGAGCGTGGTCACGTCGTCGTCGCTCTCCCGGTACGCGGAGGCAATCCACACGTGAACGCCCACCGCGGCAAGCTTCACCAGAAACCCAAGGCCAATGAGGATGAACGCCGCCACACGCGCACCGTGAGGGAGCGCCGCGCGCCAGGCGCCCAGCGTCCGCGCGTCTCCGTCGATCCCGCCGGCGCTGTATACCGCGGGGCCGTACCAGTCGCTCTGGCCCGGCCGTCCAATCCGCTGTGGTACGGTCTCATCCGGGCCTTTGCCCAGCGGCGGAAAGAGCGCATAGCCGTCCGCGCCGTAGATCTCCGGAAGCCGTGCGGCAGCACCGGCGCCGTCGGTCGTTCCCGCCGGGCCGGTCAGCACCCCTTGCTGTGCAATCACCAGTCCCACCATCAGCAGCAGCGCCCCGCCGATTGAGAAGGTGACGTACCGCAGCGCCGCCGCCGCCGAGCCCCGCTGGTCTGTGAGAAGCTGTCCGACCACCGCGTCCATGTCGTGGGTGATCGGCTGTGGCTCAGGCCCGTCGAGCTCGGCCGTGCCCTCGCGACCGCGGGAGCGCACAATCAGCAGATAGCTGCCCACCGTCATGAGCTCCCAGAGGAGAAGGAAGGTCAGCGGCTCCGGAGCCACGGTCAGTCCCATGAGGCTGGTAATGGTGAGCACGTACAACGGGTAGGTACCGTGCCGGGGTGCGCTCCGGTAGAGCGCGCCAATCAGTACCAGCACGCCGGTGCCTGCGAAGACGGCGGCAAAGATCAGTGCCGCCCCTGAGAGGAGCGGATAGAGGTACCAGGCGTAGGCTCCCACCAGCGCTATTCCCAGGAGCGCCTTGATCCGCCCCGGAAGCCACTCCAGCAGGAGCAGCGAAAGCGTTGCGGCAAGCGGGATCACAATCGCGCGGTCGTTGACGCCCAGGAACCAGCCGCTGAACATACCTGAGCCAATCAGCGTTGCGGAGAACAACGCCACCGCGAGTGCACTTGCCGGCTCAAGGCGCGCGGCAACGTTCACCACCGTGAGCCGAACGCCGGCTGTACCGCCGGTGTGCTCCACGCCATCCGCCATGGTGAGCATCGCCCTCGCGCCGGTAGCGCGTACCAGGCCGCCCGCCCAGCGCAGGAGGTAGACCGCCTCCGCAAGCGTGCCGGCCAGGATCAGCACCAGTATGGCAATCCGGCCGCTTGAAACCAGCGTATTGACCAGTTGCCACTTGGCAAAGAACGACGGGAACGGCGGCAACCCCACCAACGCAATCGCGAGGATCATGACGCCCACACTGCCAATAGCGCCAATCAGCCGGTGCGCCACCGGAGCCGCACCGCCGGTGCCGGTCGGGGGCGCGCCGTGCTGATCGGCGCGGGGAACGAACGCCCCGGCGATCATGAACAGCCCCGCTTTGGCAATCGCGTGGGTCACCAGCAGCCCGCCTGCGACCAGGATCAGGTACAGCGGTGAGAGCCCCTGAAGCGCGATCAGCGCAAGCACCGCGGTGATCAGTCCAATCTGCGCCACTGATGAATAGCCGAGCATTCTGCGGACATCGAACTGACGAAGACCCATCACATTGGCGGCAACAAACGTGAGGGCGCCCACCCAGAGCAGCGTCTCCAGGAGCTGCGCCGGGAAGAGTGGGGTGAGCTTTGCAAGGACGAACACGCCGGCAGTGGCGTTGACCGCTGAGAGCATTGCGGCCACGCCGGGGTGGGCCGCCTGGTATGCGTCCAGCGCCCAGCCGTTTGCCGGCCACGGTTTGAGTTCAATCAGTAACCCCATCAGTACCAGGAACGTCGCGGTGAATCCGGTTGCGGTCATGATAACCGCCGTCCCGCGGGACCCCGCTTGGGCGCCGCTCAGGTCCACGGTCACGGCTTCAATCATCCCGTCAATGTTGAGCGTTCCGGTGATCCGGTACAGGTAGACGGTTCCCAACAGAAAGAGGACTGAGGAGATTCCACCGGCAATCAGGTACTTGAAGCCCGCGGCGAATTGTTCCGGACGGTCGTCGAGTGCGATGAGACCGTATGTTCCGATTGCCAGGATCTCCATGAACACAAACGTGTTAAAGAGGTCGCGAGTCATCACCAGCCCGTTCGCGCCCAGCAGGATCATCAGGAAGAGCACCATGGACCCCGTGCCGGTTTCAGTCAGACGCCGATGCAGGCTAAGCGCCACCAGGAACCCCACAATGTTGATCAGCGCAAGGAGTGCCACCTCAACGCCACCCAGCCGTAGATTGATTGACAACGGCGGTTGGAAGCCGGCGGTGAAGATCTCCGCCGCTTGCGCGGTGAGGATGGACGGCAGCCTGACCGCCGGCACGCCGACCAGCACCGCGAGTGCAGCATAAAAGAGGACGGCAGCCGGAATGGATGTGGTGCGCCGGTCACGGCTGAGCCGGCCAATGAGCGGAATGAGGAACCCGGCGGCCAGTGGGGCCACAATGGTCAGCAGAGGATTCACCACTTGAGCTCCTTGTAGCTTCCAACGTCAAGAGATCCGTTGGTCCGAGCGAGCCGCACCACGTAGCTCAGCATCAGCGCGGTGACCGCGAGCCCAATGACAATGGCGGTGAGCACCAGCGCGGCGGGAACCGGATCCACAAACGGCACCGCACCGCCGGCTGAGGTGGCGGCCTCAACAGAGGCCCCGAGCGCTCGCGCGTCGGCGTCTATGATGGGGGCGGTTCCGCCAATCACGTATCCAATAGAGACGATCATCAGGTGCGCGCCGGTATCTATGATGGAGAAGCCAATCACCATCTTCATCATGTTCTGCTGGGTGAGCATGCCCCACGCGCCAATAACGATGAGAAGCGCGCCAATGGCAGGGATGAGTTCCATCAGTGGCCTCCTTTTGGTTCGTCGTCACGCGGTGGCGAGCCGGTCCGCAGCCGGTCGACCACCCCTGACAGCTCGCTGCCGACTTTGAGCCCGACCAGCGAGTAGATGAGCGGAATTGCGCCGGCGCTTACCAACCGTCCGGTTTCTCCCAGCGGCAGGAAGCGCGGATCCAGGAATCCGGCAGCCAGCACCATACCAAGAACACCGAACACGACGTAGGTTGCTCCGGAGAGCGACTCGATTGCGGCCAGCGCACCGTGACGCAGTTCCTTGGAGGGTTGTCCAAAGACGGAGAGCACCACGCCTGAGGCGATCACCACGCCGCCCTGAAAGCCGCCACCCGGGGTGAGGTGGCCGTGCACAAAAATGTAGACGCCAAAGACCGTCAGCAGCGGCCCCAGGAACCGTGCTCCGGTGCTGAGGATCTCACTGGGACCATGTGGGTGTGCCGAGCGCTGGTCCCCGGGAGGCTCCTCCGGAAGTGAGCCGGTCATTGAGTCGGCCGGTGTTGATGCGTCCTCGCGGGCCGCGTGCTCGGTTGCGTGTCGCCGCCGCGTGAGGACAAACCCCACACCGGCGGTGGCGGCGAAGAGCACGGTGACCTCTCCCAACGTATCAAGGCCGCGGTAGGTGACCACCACACCGGTAACCGCATTCGCCGCACTCAGGTCTTGATCTGAGCCGCGGAGATACCGCGCGGCTATCTCGGGCGTTTCGGTTTGGTAGGGGACGCCGGTTACCAGCGGAACCAGCAGGAACGCGAGCCCCGCTATGACGATGAGCGCCATGATTCGGTTAGCCATCGCTGTCCTCCTCTCCGCGCGCCGCCGTCCGTTTGTCCGCAATGCGGCTTAACGCGTACAGGAACACCACCGTGGTCAACGCTGAGCCGATTGCCGCCTCCGTCATTGCCACATCAGGAGCCGCCAGGAAGAGATAGACAACGCTGGCAATCAGGCTCACCGCGCCGGCCGCCAGGATAGCGGTGACCAGGCTCTTGTGCAGGAGCGCCAGAATAGCGGCGGCGACCATCGCAATACCCAGCGCGCCAATGATGATCGTCGTCATGCCGTGCCTCCGTCGGTCTCACGTGCTGCCAGGTCGTCCTGGACGGTGCGCTCCGACATCTTCACTCCGGCGTGGTGTGCCGCACGGGCGAGCGCATGCGACGAGATGGGGTTGGTGAACACAATAAAGAGGATGAGCAGGACCATCTTTGGCCACCACGCAGGGTAGGCGATAGCGATCCCGGCAAGGAACAACATGCTGCCCAGCGTTGTTGCCTTGGTGCCCGCTTGCATCCGGTTGTACACATCCGGCATCCGAATGAGTCCCAGCGCGGCCAGAAGCAACAGGACGCCGCCTGCAATGCTCACCACGCCTCCAACAATTTCCGCAGCACTCATCACAGCCCCCGTTCCAGGTAGCGGGCCAGGGCCACTATGCCCAGGAAACTCACCAGGGCGTACACCAGCGCTACATCCAGATAGATGACCCGCTGTGCCATCACGGCAATCACCGCGATGAGCGAGACCGACATGATGGTCATTCCGTCCAGCGCAACCGCGCGGTCGGGACCTGATGGTCCCAGGATGAGGCGCACCGTGGCCAGCAGTCCTGCCGCGACCAGCAGGGCGGTGGCGATCAGCAAGAGTGGGTTAGCCAAGGAACACCTCCAGGTACCTCTCGAATTTCGAGGCGATCTTGCGGGTAGCGCCCTCCACGTCCTGATCCGCGACCTGAATCCAGTGGATGTAGAAGTCCGCGCCGTCTGCCTCCACCGTGATGGTGCCCGGTGTGAGCGTGATCGAGTTCGCCAACAGCGTTCTGCCCAGCGGGCTCTTCAATCCGGTGGTAATCCGAACGATTCCCGGTTTGATTGGCAGCGCCGGTGAGAGTACACGGAACGCCACATCGATGTTGGACTTGATAAGCTCCGTCAGGAAGACAAAGAGATACGTAACCGCGGCCGCTATCGCGCGCGGCGTCAGCCGGATATCCGCCAATACCTCTCGTGCCCCGCTGGGCAGAAGCCCCACCACTACTGCAACTGCTGCACCAAGGATGAGCTCCGCCATGGAGAAGGGGGCGGTCAACAGCAACCACACCCCCAGGAGGAGCACCACTAGTACTGCATACGCTTTGATTCTCACCGTACGCTCCCGGAATCGATCCACAGATATCTATATTAGAATCTCTATATAGGTTTCATTGTATGCGATCCTGGACCGTTTGTAAATGGAATTTGTCATCAAAACCGCCAATCGGCGGTCAGCTGGAGTCGGTGTCGCGGCCGTGCTATGATCTGCGCATGGAGTCTCTTCCCCAGATCGCGGATTCGGTCGCCTCAGCTCTTGAGCCGTTTGCCTCGGTCTCCTTTGCCCTGGTGTTTGGCTCTGCGGTTTCCGGGCGTCTGAGGGCAGACTCGGATCTCGACGTCGCCGTCTACCTCCACTCGTCCGGCTACCTGGAGATCGAGGGCGACCGCCAGGCGGCTGAAGAGGCCGACATTCAGATTGCGTTGGAGCGCGCTACCGGCCGCAACGTCGACCTTCTGATACTCAACCGAGCGCCGGCCACCGTATGTGCAGCCGCGCTGCTCACCGGTCAGGCCGTTGTGATTCGCGAGCCTTCGCTCTATGGCCGGTACTTTCTCGCGGTGACCAGTGTGGCCATCGACTTCCAGCAGACGGTGCGTGAATACCGGGAGATCCGTGACCGCAGCCGGTCGCTTTCGGAGATCGATCGCGGTAGGGTGGAACGGATTCTCGACTTTCTGGACTGATGGGTTGAGACGCTCATTGACGCGGCGATCGACCTTGGGAAGATTGCCCTTGCCTCTGCCGGGAAGCCGGTGCCGCATACCTACGGTCAGATACTTGCCGACCTGGAGACCATGGAGCCGTTCATCTCCGTGAATGGCCGGCTCAAGCTGCTTGCGCCGCTACGCAACCTGATGGCGCACGAGTATCTGGATCTTCGGTTCGACCGTGTGAAGTGGTTTGTTGACCAGGGGGCTCTCGCCGTCCAGGATCTGTCCCAGGCCGCACGGACGTGGTTGGGCCCCGCCGCCGGGGATGACGAGTCAGAGGGGACAGAACCGACACGGCCATAGGACGCCACTCGCACACCCTCTCTACCGCACGTCGGCGATCATCCCTCCAAAACCGCCTGCTCGCGTTCTCGCAGTGTCTCCATCGAAACCTGGACCAGGTGGTCGAGCGCCGCGGGATCTGGAGTCCCGAACATTGCCGGATATGGATCGCCTCCAGGTCCGAGCGGTTCGGGGGTGACGTACTTGCCCGGCTGGTTGAAGCCAATCAGGTACAGCGCCATGATGAGAGTATCGAGGTCGAGCGACCCCTCACCAAGTGCACCGCGGTTGGAGTCGGCCATGTGGAGGTTCACCAGCTGATCGCCGGCTGCGAGGATCGCCTCGCCAATATGCGCCTCGCCCGCCTGCATATGGAACACATCGCCGTTGATGTGCTGGACCCCGGGGTGGTCGACAGCAGCAATGTAGCTCTGCGCATCAGCGACGGTGTGACAGAAGCTCACCTCCGCGGCACGGATTGGCTCAATAGCCGCCTTCACCGTGTGCTGGACAAACATATCTGCAACCAGCCGGAGCGACTCCACAGACCGGCTGAGCTCACTCCGGTCGTACGGCGCCGGCCGTCCCACGGCGCCCGGAACCACCAGCAGGTAACTCCCTCCCACCTC
>CAYTGY010000123.1:0-2392 GCA_964437265.1 uncultured Spirochaetaceae bacterium
AGCGCACCTCCGTCAGAAGAGAGGCCGCCAACGTCCACGTCCTTGATACTGACAACCAGCTCAGAGAGCTGCTCGCCCACGTAGCCGGTGTCCTTGGCACGGATCTCTGTAAGGATGGTATCCGCAAAACTGCTGATATTCGCCTGCGCTCCCACGCCGTACTGCACGACCGCCTGAGAGTCGGTGATGTCGATACCGTTGGCAAGATCACGCGCACGGCCTTGTGCCGTCTCATCAAGATTGGTGATGTCTACAACGTTGTCGTTCTGTTTGGCCATTACGTCACTCATGCTCTTCCTCCTTGCGTGCGTGGGTTACTGGTCGCCAAGACCTTCCATCTTGATGGTCCGTTCCAGCACCTCTATCTCCGTATCCAAGTCCATCACATCATCTTCCATCAGCTTCGCGAGTTGCTTCTCAAACGCCCTCCGGATAGTCTCCAGACTGGATTCGACCTTGGCAAGTGTTTCTCTAGCCTCAGCGCTCAGGACCGACTCGCGAGAAAGAGAGACGTAGCGGCTCACGATCTTGATGGTTGTGTCCAGGTAGTAATTGAGGAACTGTCTGGCCTGCCGTAAGTCTTTGGGGTCCTGCTCAATATCTTTTAGAATCCTGTCCGTGACGTGGACAATCTCCTCTCCTTTGGCGCGCACGGTGGTGTCCGTGATCGCATAGACGGCACGTTTCAGCTCCGCGAGCTTTGCACGCCCCACGCTGAGCGCGTTCTCCTGATCCTCTTTGGTGATGCCGTAGAGCTGATACGACTGCTTCCTGGGCCGGCGGCGTATCTGAAACAGGGAGGCGCCCACAATGAAGGCTCCGACGCCGGCTACGAAGGACCAGAAGAAGGTCACCGCCAACCCCAGTCGGAGCGCAACGAATGCAATACCTGCGAGTGCACCCCCGCCAATCAGCGGCACCGCGTTGCCCTGCTGTTCTTCACGTCGCTGTTCCACGGCTAGTTGTACCCCTTTACGCTTCGAATTGCATGCCCCAGATTCGCTCGGCCGTCAAACAGACGCCCGTTCGTAAGCTGCGCAACTGCCTCCAGCGCTGCAGCGTCTGCATCGCCAACCATGATCGCCATAACCGGGACGTCTAGACCCGCCTGCTCCCACACCTCAACGAACTGCTCAAACGATACGTCGGCGGTGTGGGTTCCGTCTCCCGTGAGGATGATAGCAGGGAGATACTCCGATAGGTTCGGTTCGCCGGCCATGATCCGGAGCCCTTGTATCAACGGATCATAGATGTTGGTGCCGCCACCGGGTTCAAGCCCATCCACCGCACGGTAGAGGTCCACCAGTTCCGTCGGGTTGTTCCCCACCAGTCTCCAGCCGGTAAACACCTCCGTTGAGAACGGCAAGACGATTGTGACGTCGCGACGCCCGGTCTCCAGGAAATGCCGCGCCGCCGGCTCCTGGTTGAGCACCGATCCCATGGCCTGCGTGAGTTGTGCCTCGCCGTCGCCGGCCATTGAGCCCGAGAAGTCGAGTGCGTAGATGGTATAGCTGGGCTTCCGATAGTCAGTGCGGTACGCGCGCAATGCATCCCGAACGACCTGGGGAGCTGGTGGGGAGAGCGGGCGAATCTGGTCCCAATCCTGGAGTCCCCAATCAGGTCCGTCGCTGCTTCCGGTGAGCAGACCGGTGGCGGTGCGCCTGCCGAATAAGCCCAGCTTCGCCTGTACTTCCCCGCTAAGCAGGTACTCCTGTAGCCGAGAGAAGGCCTCCTCTTTGGTTGGGTCGTTCGCATCCACGTAGCCGAGCGGACTATCCGCGACCATAGTACCGTCCGTAAGGTAGATAATGAACATCGGCTCCGCACCAATCTCCGAAATCCGACGGTTGGCGGCAATCACCACCGACTCATACGTGATCATAGCGTTGTAGGACGAGGACACAAAGCTCTCACCCAGCCACCCCGCACTTCCGGCGGTCCGTACCATTCCCCCCAGCATATCACTCATCTCCTGCTGAAGGTTCTCCGAGTCCGGAGAACCCGGCAACAGGGCCTGAAGCATCCCCAGGAAGCCGGTAGCTCCTGCGGTGGATTGCGTGGCTGCGGGCATCACGTACGCCAGGGCTCCGTCACGGATCAGACCAAGCAAGTCCCGAACCCGGACATCGGCGTCGGTGAGCCCAAGACGCCGAGCGACGGAAGCTCTCACCCCAACCACGACCGGCGTCCGCATAATCGATCTGGCGGCGGTCACCCGCGCGTGCGTGTCACCCAACTCCAGCCAGATGCTGCTTGCAGGCCACACCGCATCATGGTTGAATTGCGTCGCTTCCAGCTCAAGGACAAATTCCGCCGGATTACGGTATGTCACCTCAATCCGGACCCGTCGATCCTGCGCGTACTCCTGGAGCAGCGGCTCTACGTCACGGTT
>CAYTGY010000123.1:2402-9013 GCA_964437265.1 uncultured Spirochaetaceae bacterium
CCGTGAGCGCCGTGGCTGGATCTGATGCCGTACACCCGGTAACCAGAAGAAACGCTGCCATAACAATACTGACGGCTGCCGCGTGTGGGCGCGGTCCACGCATATCTACTCCCCTTGCTCGCGGGCCACGTTGGCTACGCAGAATATAGCAGATCCATACGACGATTGTTAGCAAAGACGGGCGATCCGTAGTAGGCTCCCCGCGTATGAATCAAGATCAGGTCAAAGAGCTACTGCTAAGACTGGATGACTCCGTGGAGGAGTTCTTTGTCGTTTTCAGCGGCAAGACAAGCAAGCGCGTCAATGGGCTGTACCACCCAGACACGCATGAGATTATCATCCACAACCGCAATTTCCACAGCGACCTTCCGCTCATCTACACCGCAATCCACGAGTTTGCCCACCACGTGCATTTCACCACATCACCGGTGCCGGTAGGCGCGCGGGCGCACACCCTTGAGTTTCGAAGCATCCTGCATCGTCTCTTGGCAAAAGCTGAGGACCTCTCGCTCTACCGGAACGAGTTCGCGTCGGATCCGGAGTTGACCGCCCTGATAGAGCAGATCAAGCGTCGGTACCTCAGCGCGAACGGCGAGCTGATGAAGGAGCTGGGCTCCGAGTTACAGCGTGCGGAGAAGCTGTGTCATGAACGAGGGCTGCGATTCGAGGACTTTGTGGAGCGGGCGCTTGCCATGGACCGGCGGACGGCAACCACACTGATGAAGATTGCCGGCTACGACATCACTCCGGAGATAGGCTACCACAATATGGCGACGGTGGCATCCTTTTCAAATGAGGCAAAGCGATTGGAGGCCATTGAAGCGTTCGAGGCAGGAAAGAGCCCGGACATGGTGAAGGTGGCGCTTCGCAGCCCACAAGAGGCGGCGCCGGACCCGCTGAAGACGCTGGAACGGGAGCGGAGCCGGATTGAGCGGACCATTCGGAGTCTGGAGCAAAAACTGTCTGAGGTTGAGTCACGAATAGCGTCACTTTCCGACGCGTAACAGACGAGTGTACTTGAACGCGTGCGGCGTGCGGCGTATCATTAGATTACAATATGAGTACGCCATTAGAGCAACTTGACTACAACAAGACAGAGGGAACGCGGGACGACCGTGATCTGGTCGTCTTCTCATTGTCCACATGCGCGTTCTGCCGCAAGGCCATGGGATTCCTAACGGAGCACGGGTTCTCCTACCGCTATGTCTACCTGGATCTGGTAGAGGTGGAGCTCAAACGAGAGGTGAAGAAGGAGCTCAAAACCACGTACGGGAAGCTGGCCGTGTTCCCGGTTCTTGTGGTGGACGGTGAGAAGGCGATCAGCGGATTCGAGCCGGAACGTTGGCTTCAGGCGATTGAGGGATCCGGGGAGTGAACTCCAAGAACAAACGCCCGGAAGACGCACGGGCGTTTGCGGAGGCGGTGGCGAATCACCAGGGGTACACCGTCAACCCGGATGCCGCGTTTGTGGACGCATTAGCCATTGGCCTTGCGTCAAATTACAACCGCTACGGGTACTATCTCTGTCCCTGTCGTGACGGTGACGGTGAGCGCGAAGCGGATGAGGACATCATCTGTCCGTGTGTATACAATATCCCGGACCAGCGGGAGTATGGACATTGCTTCTGCGCATTGTTCATGACCAAGGAGTTCGCACGCAGCGGGAAGGATCCGGTGCCAATACCGGAGCGCCGGCCCGGCGGTTTTTGAGTTGCGTCGGGATTAGCGGTCTAACGCGGAGATCTGTCTGAGCATCTCTCGCACCACGGAAGAGAGCCGGGCCGCCGCAGCGCGGGCTGCCTGGATGTTCCCGTCACGCGCAGCAGTCTCAGTTTCTCGCGCCGCGTCTACCGCCGCCTGGGCTCGGAGCGTGCCGGCAGTGTTTGCAAGCGAATGCGCGGTGCGGTCTACGGTATGCAGGTCACCTTCCGCCAACGCCGACTCAAGTCGATCAAGCTTTCCAGGCGTCTCTTCCTCAAAGATTGCGAGGATCTCCTGCATAACCTCGGGGCTTCCCCGGTAGGCGTCCACGAACGACGCAATATCGTAGTCGTCAATCATTGCGGCTCCCTCAACAGTCTGGGTGTGTTCCTCCTGCGCTCCGGGCGGGCCCAGGAGGCCGAGCATGATGCCAAACAGCCGGCTCCAGTCCACCGGTTTCACCACAGATTCATCAAGCCCGCTAGAGAGAAACCGTATGCGGTCCTCCGGCAGCGCGTAGGCGGTCAATGCCACAACGGGCACGTCGGTCCGGGTGAAGAATCCGGTACTGGAACGAATCCTGCGAGTTGCCTCAATCCCATCCATCGCCGGCATATTGATGTCCATCAGGATGATATCAAAGGCGTCTTCCTTCGCAGCCTGTACCGCTTCCACACCGTTGCTCACCGCAGTCACCTGGTTGCCAAGCTTCCGAAGCATCTGTGTGGTTACCTTCTGGTTGATGAGATCGTCTTCAGCCACCAGAACCCGATAATCGCGCAGCCGGTCGCCGGTTGACTGCGAGCGAGTCCGCCCCCCGGACTGCACCACAGTCACGGGAATCTCAATGGTCAGGGTACGTGTCTGCCCCCCGTCTTCTGAGGCGGCTCCCCCAAGCGCCGACGCTGCGTAGGAGAAGAGATCCACCCGGGAGATCTCCTCAGCAACAGCCGAATGAGCGGCAGGATACTGCACCGCAATACGAAGCGAGGACGACACTTCCGCGCTTCCCGCGTCTCCGGTCATCAGCTCCGCGGTCAGTGTCACCGTTGCGTGCGAAAGGTTCTCAACCGCCCGCGCGAGCATTTGCTGCACCAGCTGTACAGTCGGGTCAACACTCAGCCCCAGAATAGTCCGTTCATCCGTGAGACAGCGAATTGCCATGGTACCGAATCGCTCTCTCACATCGAACTGGAATGGCCTTGCCGCGGAACGAAGCAGATCACCAAGCACGGCGGTGCCCCACTCTGCTTCATATGGTGCGTCGGCTCCTGACGCAACCAACTCCAAGACACCGCGGGCGGAGTACCGGATCATCTCAAGATTCCCGCGTTGCTCCTCACTCAGATTCGTCGCAAGCGTGAGATCAGCGAGCCCCACAATGCTCCACAACGGCGTCCGAACCTCCTGCATCACCCGAGTCCCCCTCGCGGTCTCCGCGTCGGTGGTGCGCCGGGATCTTGGGTCCAGGAGAAGCACATACGCGCACAACGTGCTGCCGTCCCGAACGGGATTGATCTGGGCTTCCATTTGGTACCGATCGCCGCGCCGGTTTCTGTTGAGGACCGAACCGCTCCACGGCTCTCCGGTACTCCGGACGTGATGCAGCCCGGCCTGAACGGCATGATCAAGACCGACGGCGTTCATCTGGTCCACCGTCTTGCCGATCAATTCGTCCGGGCCGAATCCGGAAAAGCGATAGAAGGTGGGATTTACGTACTCCGTCCGGAGCGCATCATCAAAGATGACGCAGCCCGATGCTGAGCTATCAACCGCAGTATAGAGCCGCCGGAGCGTATCCTGGCTCTTGCGCGCCATGGTGATATCATGGATGAGCCCCACGGTACCAACACACTCCACGGTTCCATCCGTGTGGCGCTCCACTTCTCCGTACGCCGTGACGGATCCGAGCATCGGCTCCGCGTGAGCGCCGGACTTGGGTAGCAGGCGGACCTGCAGCCCGGATGTTTTGCGACGTCCCCGCCGACGCTCATCAAAGAGCTTTGGCGCTCCCAGCGCTCCCGTGGCACGTCCCTGGTAGTGCTTGAGCACTTCGGCCCGACTCACGTGCCGGACGACCGCCGGGTCAAGAATGGTGGTGAAGTGGCGCCCCACCAGTTCCTCCGGCTCGTAACCAAGCTGTCCCACCTGTTGATTGAGGAACGTGAACCGGCCGGCATTGTCCAGAGCATAGGTGATCCCGCTGACTGACTGGGCCATCTGCTCATAGCGCTCGGAGAGTCTCCGGTACCGCGCTTCACGCCGCACCGCATTCGTGATTCGCGCTGCAATCTCATCCGCGTGAGCCGGAGTGAGATCCTCTGCGAAAACAACGTCGAGGTCTCCATCTGGTACGAACGCAGTGAGCTCTGTGGCGAGATCTGCCGGAGCAACCACAATGGCCGGCGCGTGGTTGAGGAGCGTGCTGATCTGTCCGAGCTGCTCCGGGGTGGGAGATAGCAGCACGACACAGTCGTACACCTCGGATGCCGCGGCCTCCAGGGCAGCTTCATGAGAATCGAAAACGTCAAGGTCTTGTCCGGATAACAGCCGGGAGCGCTCAACACTGAGATCTTGTATGGCATCGTGCGAGCCAACGACGAGTACGTGCAGAACATCCCCCTCTAACAGCACTCAAAGTATAGCAAATCGAGATTTGTTGGGCAATAATGATTCACCCGTTGATTGCGGAAAACGCAGAAACCAGTTGATCGATGTCGCCTTCTTGCGTGTCGAACGACGTCATGATGCGCACAACCCGGTCTCGCTCCGCCCAGGTGTAGAAATGAAACCGGTCCTGTATGGCGGCGATGCGGTCCAGCGGAACACGCGCGAACACCGCATTCGCCTCAACAGGGTGCACAATCTCCACGCCGGGCAGTGCGCTGAGACGCTGGGCCAAGAGCGCGGCGCACCGGTTCGCGTGGCGAGCATTCTCAAGCCACAGATCCGAGCCAAAGAGCGAAGTGAACTGGGCCGCAATGAACCGCATCTTTCCGGCAAGTTGCATCCCCTGCTTTCGTACCAGTTCAAAGCGACCGGCGAGCCGCGGGTTGAGAAACACAACAGCTTCACCGAACATGATTCCGTTCTTGGTGGCGCCCAGCGACAAGAGGTCCACGCCGCAGTCCACGGTGACCTCCCGCAATGACGTTCCCAGCGATGCGGCCGCATTTGCAATCCTGGCGCCGTCCATGTGCACAAGCATTCCGCGGCGATGGGCCGCGGTGCAGATAGTGGAGATCTCCCGCGGCGTGTAGACGGTGCCAAGCTCGGTTGACTGGGTAATGGAGACCAGCGCAGGCCGGTTCTGGTGTGGAAGCCGGAGATCCTCAAACGGAGCATCAATCACCTCCGGAGAGAGCCTGCCGTGCTCAGCAGGAACGGCAATGAGTTTCACGCCGGCGATCCGCTCCGGGGCCCCGCACTCGTCTGTGGCGATATGCGCCTCCTGGGTGCAGATGACCGCATCCGTGGAGTGGGTGCAGGCGTCTACAGCAAGCACGTTCGCTGCGGTGCCGTTATAGACAAAGAACACGGAGACGTCCGGGCCAACGTGCCGCCGGATGGTCTCCACCGCCTCCCGCGTCCATCGATCCTCGCCGTAGGACACCGCGTGCCCGGTGTTGGCCGCCATCATTGCCTGCATGACGGCGGGATGGACGGTGGCGCTGTTGTCACTGGCGAAGATGCGGTCGTTCATGAATGTCTCCCAGCTGGAATTTCCCACTACGTTACTGTAGCATGGGTGTTCACGTCACCCCCCGGAGGTATGGATGCAGCGGCCCCAGATTCGAGTCATCGAGCTGTTCTTTCTTCTTCTGCTCGCAGCCCTGACATACCTCGCCTACAATGTGCTTGCACCGTTCCTGCTCACGATTTTCTTGGCAATCATCTTCACCGGCGTGCTCTACCCCATGTACGATAGACTTCGCCGGGCGATGGGTGGACGAAGAGTTTTGGCCGGCATCACCATGGTGGTTGCAGTAATGCTGCTGGTTGCGGTACCGGTTACCGTGATAGCCCTGCTGGTCTACTCGGAGGCGGTCTCCGGATACAACCAGATTCTGGCGCGCTTGCCCGGGATCGCGGAGCGGCTCTCGCAGGTGTCGTTGGCTGACACACTCGGGCAGATCCACGTTCTGGAACCGTACATGGACGGCATTGACTCAATCGACTTTGGCCGGCTTGTGCGTAACGCATTTGGCGCCGGGTCTGACTTTGTGCTCAACGCCACGCAGCGGAGCTTTGTAAGTCTGGGAAACGCGGTCTTTGGCTTTGTCATGCTGCTCCTGCTGATGCTCTTCTTTTTCATGGACGGCAAGGAGATGCTGGAGTCGGTCTACGATGTGCTCCCCATGCCCAATCGCGAGCTCCGCGAGATAGGCGATGAAACGCGCAAGACGACCATCGCTACGTTGATCTCCACCTTGATCATTGGGCTGATGGAAGGCACCTACGGAGCCATCCTCTTTCTGGTCTTCGGCCTACCCTCTGCCTTCCTCTGGGGCGTCATCATCATGGTCCTATCCATGATCCCGCTCATCGGCACCAACCTGGTTCTGATCCCCGCGGCGGTCATTCTCATTCTTGGAGGTCGAATAGGAGCCGGGATCGCCATGATTGTGCTGGGCCTTGGTGGTGTGGCAATCACGCAGAACGTAGTGAAGCCAAAGCTGCTGGGTGACCGGTCGGGGCTGCATCCGGTCCTGGCACTGCTGGCTACACTAGGCGGCATTGCGTGGCTGGGTCTGGTGGGATTCCTGGTGGGACCGCTACTGATCTCCAGCTTGCTGGTGGTGTGGCAGCAGTTTGCCGTGCGCTATGAGCGCGAGCTGTCCACGCGGGAAGGAGGCAAGAACCCGGATCCGGAACCGCCGGCCGGATAGCGGCTACGTTCGCGCCTCATC
>CAYTGY010000124.1:0-8950 GCA_964437265.1 uncultured Spirochaetaceae bacterium
CCGTCACCGTCAGCGCAACGGCACTGGAATCATGATTCGCCAGGTCGTACGCAAGTAGACTTGCGGTATCGAACAGGGCCTGTTCCGCCTCCGGTGTCAAGGAGAACGTCGCAGTGTACGACAGCGTGGTCAACACAATAGACAGAAGCCATTTCTTCATCCGTGGTTCCTCCGTGGTTTCTCCGTTCGTTCAGTGTGACCGCAGTACAGCACTGTTCGCACGCATGATGAATACGTAGAGTTACTCAGTCGTATGCGTACCATTACTCGGAATGCTGCTGACTGGTGGCGCCACGGGAGCCGGCGGCACCTGCAGCAAAACGATGGAAGGTCTGTTACCACGCCCGCGGGGCGAAGTATAATCCGCGGTACCCGGTGAGTACTTTCAGACGTGTCGCAATCGCCATACTCGTACTCGTGTTACTGGTTACCAGTTTCGCCGCGAGCGTGTCGTATGCGGAGCCGCTGAGACCCGTCGAGCTCGGTGATGCGGTGATTGATCTCGCGGATTCGGCAGAGATCACCATGGCCACTCCTCAGGAATACACCCCGGAACGGGTGCGGAGAGAGCGCACGTTTGAGCCGTTCTCCGGGTACGTGGACGGGAAGGAAGGAAACGAGGCCGTCTACTGGCTACGGTTCAGCATCCACAATCCCACGACTGATGTCGAGATAACCTATCTCTCGATGCCCAAAGGCTACTTCTGGCGCGCGAGGTTGTACGAGTGGGAGCACCCGGACGAAGAGTCGATCCTGATCGGAGAGTACAACCGACTGACCCAGACGTTCGGAGTCAACGCCATCTATCCGTCCGTGACGCTCCCGTTGACCGTAGCTCCCGGCGAAACGGTCAGATGCTACCTGATGGTCAAGGCGTATGACATCGGTCGTATCTCCCCACGGTTGCTCTCCGAGCGCGCATTCTCCAATGCCAGTTTCGCGCTCTCCACGGCCTTCGGGGTCGCCTACGGGCTCGTCGTAGGGCTGTCCATCTACGCCATGCTGCTCCTCCCGGTATTGAGGAACCGCGGTGGTATCGTCTTCGTTGTGTTTCATGTCGCATCGCTGGCGTATCTGTTGCTTACGAACGGGTTTTCCTTCACTGTCTTCGGCGGAGCTGCCTACACCTATATCAATTTCTCCGTCTTCCCCGGTTTGTGCTTCCTACTCTTTGCGCTTGCGCTCGCTTTTGCCTGCCGATTCTCACGGGTGCATACCGTGTCCCGAAGGATCGCGGTGGCCATGTGGCTCCTTGTAGCGGTGACTTCGATCAACGCTGTTCTCCTGTTCGCGGGTGATCCCATTACTGATGTGTCGTCGATCGTATTCACGACCACGCTCGCATCCGTATTCACCGGAGCCACGGTGGTGATCGTGCGAAGCCTTCGCTCGGGCAATGCGACCCGGTTGCTCCTCGCCTGTGCGTGGCTTCCTTACACCGTGGCTCTGTTTCTCGCGCAGTTGCACAGCCTTGGGGTAGTTGTTTCCTTTGCGCCGTATGTATCACTCAAGAGCGAGCAGATAGGACTCATGCTGTTCATTGGAATAACGGCGGCCGGCATAGCGAGGTATGTGCATGAGATTCACCGGTCGCGCGAAGTGTTACGGGTCGCCCGGATAGCAGCCGAGAGACGCGCCAAAGACGCCGAATCGCTCGACCAGCAGAAAACTCGGTTTCTGGCCAACGTGACCCATGAGCTGCGTACGCCGCTTACCAGTCTCAGGATCCCAATCGACGAAATAGTCGCCCGGCGATATGGAAACTCGGTCGATGCGGATGATCCGGTCTTCGCCGGAATGCTTCGGCAGATCGATCGCATCTCGCGCAAGATCAGCTCGCTTCTCACGCATGCACGGATCGGCGAGCACCTCCACCAGGTGGCGCTTGTGGATACCGATCTTGGTCAGCTCGTGGGGCGTTACGCGGCGGAGATCATAGCCGACGCGAACACGCGGGATGTTCGCGTCTCATCGCATCTACCCGCTGCGGGTGAGGCGAGGGCGTTGATCGATTCCGACCTGTTCGACTCGATCATGGTGAATCTTCTTGACAATGCGTTACGCTACACTCCGGCCGGCGGTGAGATCGAAATCGCGGTATCGCGGCGCGACGGGATCTGGACGCTGCAGATATCGAACACCGGGGAGCACATACCGGAGAACATGCTCGATCGCGTGTTCGAGCGTGGCGTGTCGTTGCACAAGAACCGTGGCGAAAACGGGTCCGGAAGCGGCATCGGACTGTCGGTGGCAAAGAAGGCGACGGAGGCGATGGGCGGTTCTATAGCCGTTGTATCTGAGCCGGGTGGGCGCACGAGCTTCACCGTTACATTCAACCCACACGTCTTCGCGGACGAATCGGATTCCGTTGGATCCGAGTCGCACCGGTCCGATAGCGCACGCCGTATCCCGCGCTCGACGACGCCTCATGCCGCGCGGAGGTTGCTGTTGGTGGAGGACGATCGTGAGCTGAGTTGGATGCTGTCAGCCGCGCTGGAGCCCGAGTTTCAAGTAACGAGTGTCAACAGCGGTGAGGCCGCGATTGAGGCGGTTGGTCGCGAGCGGTTCGATTTGGTCATTTCCGACATCATAATGCCGGGCATAGATGGAATCTCGCTATTGACTCGTGTTCGCGCCGATTCCGAGAACCGACACATACCTTGTATCTTTCTCTCGGCAAAGTCAGACCCCAAGACGGAGGCAGCGGGATTCGATGCCGGCGCGGTTGCGTACCTGGTCAAACCGGTACCCGTACCGCTTCTACGACGTCGCATACGGACGTTGATCAATCACACCGACGCAGTCACGGATAGAGTCGCCGGCGACATCACTGCGTTCCTCAGGAGCCGCCAAACAAGGCCGGTCACCGCCGCCGAGACCGCAACGGTCCGCGGCGGTGACCGGCTCGAACGGATTGCCCAGGAGTATGGCCTGACGGCCCGACAGACCGCGGTTCTCCAGCTGCTACTGAAAGGATACACCAGCGGCGAAATCGGCGCGCTCCTGGAGATCTCCACGCGGACCGTCGACAATCACGTGCAAGTGATCCTCCAGAAGGTGGGTGTGAGCCGGAGATCGCAACTCAGATACGACTTGCTGGAGGAAGACCCGGGACTGTAGCGACGGTATCGTGAACAATCCAGCGGTACCCCGGAGCTCCGTCCCCCGGAGAAGCCTCTTGCTGGGCCGCGTCCTGAGGACTATAGTAACTAACAGTACGTTACGACCGCCACGCGGTCGGGGCCACGGCGCGCTGGGGACGGCACCGCTCAAGGCTGGCCCCGCCGTGGGGACGGAGGTAAGTGGCGGTGGAGCCATACCGGATAGCGGAGACCGCGAACGCGCGTCTGCAGAACCGCATCAACATCTCAATCGTGTTCAACTACCTGCGCGAGCACGGGCCGAGCTACCGTGCGGAGATGGTGCGTTCCCTGGGATTGAGCGCGCCCGCGGTGTCCCGCGCGGTGGAGCAGTTGACGGCGGACGGCTACGTGGTGGAGTCCGGCACGCTGGTGACGTCCGGCGGAAAGACCGTCGCGGAGGTTGCTGCGAACGCGGAGCGCGGCCTGGTGGTGGGGGTAGATCTGCTCAAAGGCGCATCCAAGTTTGGGGTGTTCGACTTTGCCGGCCGGCAGCGTCTGATTCGTCGCGGCACTGATCTGGCGGAGCCGCGGAGGAGTTGGCGGAGCACGTGATTGCGTCTCTGCAGGAGGTGCTGGCGGACGCCGAGACAGAGGCGGTCCCAAACCAAGCGCCGCCGCTTGCCGCGGTCTGCATCGGCCTACCTGCAGCCGTGGACCCCGCGACCGGTCAGGTGACCGGTGTCCCGCTGTACCCGCAGCTCCGTGAGCTCTCCATCAAGCAGCGCATTGCGTCGCAGTTTGCGGTGCCGTGCATTGTGGAAAACGACATCAAGCTGGCCGCGTTCGCGGAGAACCGGCTTGGGAGCGGAACGCGGTGCCGGAATCTGGTGTATCTGGACCTCAACAACGGAATTGGCGCCGGGATCATCCTGGACAACCGGCTGGTCAGAGGCAGCTCAGGCTGCGCCGGAGAGATTGGCTATGCGCGGACGGCCGCTAACGCGGATGCTCCGTCCCTGGAAGAGACCGCCTCGCTTGCGGCGATCTGCCGGATCGCCGGCTTGCCGGACCCCGCGCAGGTTTTTGCCGCAGTCGCAGCCGTCGGTGGCGGTGCGGCTGCGGCGGCGATTGAGCGCAGCGTGGCCCATGTTGCCACCGCGCTGCTCACCACCATCCTGGTGGTCAACCCTGAGCTGGTGGTCATAGGCGGAGACATCCTGGAGATGCCTGAGGTGGGGGTGCTGTATCTTGATCCGCTTCGGGATTGGATACGGCAGCATGCGCCCTTCACTCCGCCGCTGATAGAGCCCTCCGCGCTCGGCGCGGAGGCGTGTGTACGGGGAGCCGCGCTCTACGCCGTGGAGTCGCTGCTGCTTGCGAAGTATCCGTTTGCCGCCGGCGTGCCGTACTCGGACATCCCGGCGCAAATACAACATATATAGGAGGAAGAGAATGGCGCGACCGATGAGCAAGATCAATCCCGGATGGTGGGACTACACCACGCTTGATGAAGAGCTGCTGCGCGACGCCGCGCGGCTGGAGGCGCGGGATCTGGAGCAGCTGGCCCGGCCCGGCTTCACCGTGAAGGTCTACGATGATCTCACCGAGTTCTGGGTTGCAGAGGCGCTGGAGTACATCACCGTCTGGCGTCAGGCGACGCGGGACAACCCGGCGGGGATCTGCGGTCCAATTGGTCCCACCGAGCAGTTGCCGCTGGTCGCCCGGATGGTCAACGACCTTGAGATCGATATTCGTCACGGCCACTTCTGGGGGATGGACGAGTGGTACAACACCCAGACGCAACGGGAGGAGCCAATCTCTCATCCGTTGAGCTTTGCCCGGGCGGACATGGAGCTGTGCTTCAACCGAATTGACAAACGCCTGCGGATGCCGGATTCGCAGATCCACTTTCCGCGAGTGGGCGAGCTGGAGGAGTACACCGCGAGCTTTGATCAGATCCGGTGCCTGGTGATGCAGGGAGGGCAGGGGGAGATCAAGCATTGGGCGTTCAATGACCCGCCCAAGCGTGAGGGTGCATACGCTGATGCGCCACCGGACCCTGCCGAGTACCGGAAGCTATCCGCCCGAGTGGTGGAGCTGCATCCGCTGACCCTGGTCCAGAACGCCCGCACTTCCTTCGCAGGACAGGTCTCCGGCATCCCCACCCACGCGCTCACGGTTGGGCCGGTGGAGACGTGGAAGAGCGAGAAGGTCTCCATCTGGCACCCCGGCGCGCACGACAACCCGTTTGGGATGCGGCTGACCACGCTGATGATCTCCAAACGGATTGCGGACGCCGGCGTCCCCATGTCTCTGCTCGCGGATCACCCAAATGTCCAGTTCAATTTCCTGCGTTCCGCGATTGGGTCCACGGAGAGCGAGATGCACTGATGCTAGAACATGAAGCGGAGGTACCGAGTCATGGTGACCATTCCGGCGGACTCCAGGGTCCGCTTGGAGTTGTGGTTATAGTACCAGCACCCGGCAATCGGTTGCCTGCCGGCCTCCGCGCAGCACCCCACCAGATACTGCAGCGTTGATCGCCCAATCCCCTGCAGGCGGGACACCGGCTTGGTGAACATCCCAATGCTCGCCACATCCGTGCGGATCTTCCCCATCTCCAGCACGCCAAAGGCAACCGGCTCGCCATCAAGAATACCAACGTGGATCTCACCGGCGTCCAGTTGTCGCTGGAGCGCCTCATCAAAGAAGTCTGAAGAGTGCTCGCGCACCAGGTCGATCTCCGATGGCTGCGCCTGCCGGTATGAGATCTCCGTATTGACCGGCACCGAGCCCGCCGGCCGGTACTGGAAGAAGTACGCCTGCCGGTGGAGCTCCGCGTAGCCGTCCAGGCAGTGCGAGAGGAACTGCTCGTCGCAGGTTGCCACCAGCGCCTCTCTCACGAATTCCAACTTCCGCGCAGCGGCAAACGCCTCCTGCCCTGCGGCCACGTAGGCGTCCTCAAGCACAAACTGTGTGAGCGTCTTTCCGTCATGGACGCTGCAGTACCCGGCGCGGAGCGGCGCCCAGGCGCCGCCCGCAGAGCCGTGCGCTGCGCTTCCCGCAAGCATGATCTGGTAGTGTGCCGATTGCAGAATGTGCTGCTCCGCAAACGAATCGATGGGCGACGAGAGCCTGCTGTTGTGCGCCACCACCTGGTCCAAGATCTGGTCGAGCGGAACCGGCGTGAAGGAAACGGTCATGAAGCCTCCAGATGAGAGGGTAGCGGAAGCGGGGGGAACGCGGCTACCCGACTGAACACGGTTGACGCGTCACACCTCAGCTTCTATCCTTCCAATGGGGAATAACTACCAAAGGAGCAACTATGCGGGGAAAAGCACTAATCATTGTAATGGTAATTATGTCAGTAATAGTAACCGCAGTTCCGGCATTTGATCAGGACACCATGGAGCGGTTTGAACAGGGCCCGGACGCCTTCAACACGTGGTACCGGTCCCGTCATGATCATCTGGGAATGAAAGCTGATCTCTCTGAGGCGGATCTCAGCGGGCGGAACCTGCGCGGCTACTGGCTGGTGGACGCCATCTTTGACCAGGCGAATCTTACGGAGGCGAATCTGCAAGAGGTTGACATGCAATACGCGGAGGGGAGAACCGCCAACTTTACCCAAGCGTACTTTGAGATGACCAAGATGCAGGACGGCAACTTCACCGAAGCCATCTTTGTGGACGCGTACATGCGCCATGCTTTGCTGAACCGCACCATTGCGGTGAACGCCGATTTCTCAGAGGCAAATCTTCAGGAGGCGCGTCTGCTCCTTGGTGACTTCACCGGGGCGAACTTCTCTGACGCTGACCTCCGGAACTGTGTAGCCAATGAGGCCCGGTTCATTGAAGCGAATTTCGACGGAGCCGACCTGCGTGAAGGGTACTTCAAAGACGCGGTGTTCGAGGATGCGGTCAATCTCCAGACCGCTCGAATGGAAGGGATCAACCTGGAGAGTGCGGACCTGCGCAGGCTGGACCTCAGCGAGTGTGAGTTCCTCTTCGCGAACTTACGGTACGCTCGTCTTGGACGTTCCAACCTGGAAGGGGCAGTCTTTGAAGGCTCCCAGCTCCTTGGGGCCGACTTCAGCCGATCGGACCTCAACGAGGCGGACTTCAGTGAGGTCACCGCAAGTCAGAGCGACTTCTCCGACGCCGAGCTCAACGACGCGGATTTCTCAGACGCGGTGGTCACCCGGGCGGAGTTCGTTGACACCGAGCTTGTTGGTGTACGTTTTCGCGACGCGAACCTGGAGAAGTCCGAGTTTGACGGCGCGGACCTCACCGACGCTGACTTTCGCGGTGCGTACCTGCGGGACGTGGTGTTCTATGACGTCATCCTGGATGGTGCCCGGTTTGATGACGCAAACATGGAGTGGCTTGACCTCACCAACGTGGACTTTGGCAGCGCGGATCTCACCGGAGCCAATCTTCGCCAGGCGGATCTTGCCGGTGCCCGGATCAGTGCTGCCAACCGAGAGTACGTGATGGAGCAACCCATTGTGAACGGAGATCAGATCATCTGGGAGTAGGGTGACGGCGAGGCGGGGCGGTAGATCCGGTTCTCACACGTAACGTCACATTCTATGGCCAGGAGCTCAACAGCATCCGGGGATTTGGGCTCGGCGGGATGGTGACTGAGGAGTAGGTCAGGGAGGTGTCTGACCTACTTCCCACCGCTTGTTCCACCGCGATCCACGCGCTACCATGACGGCGTGACCGCGCGCGAGCTGTTCCAGACAAACGGAGACCTTGGTCCCTCATCGCCACTGATGCAGACCGTCCAGCGCCTACACGCTGCGTGCGACCGGCTTGGCATCGACTACTGCATTGTCGGTGGGCTTGCCGTGGTGCGGAATGGAGCGTTGCGGACCACGATCGATGTTGACCTGCTCATCGCGGAGCCCGACTGGCGGCGGCTCTGTGAGAGCGAGCCGGGCATTCAGCCGGAGCTCGACTCAGCGGTGGATCGCCTGACCGGTGTCACGATCGATGCGCTGTTTCCCGGAGATGAGTGGGAGATGGAGATCCCGATGCCGCAGCCGGGAGACATCGCCGAGTTTGACGCCGAGCTTGGTGGGCGCTTTGCCGGTCTTCGCGCCATCCTGGAGATCAAGGCTGCCGTGTACCGGGCAAAACGCAGAGCTGACGGTGAGGCGATCGCCGCGAAGGATCTTTCAGACATCGTGAGCCTGATCGAACATCACGGTGCGGAGTCGGTTCGCCGCCTGACTGCCCAGTCGCCTAAGGTCATTGCCGGTGAGCTTAGGCGAATTGCCCATGAAGTAGCGCGTCGCCGGTAGGGCCGCGGCGGTACAGGCGGTCCGCGCCTCCCCATCCCGTATGCCTGACGGAACGCGGGTACAACCCCCGCAACACGCTGTATCCGCCACAGACCAGACAACGTCGAGTGCCGTTGGATCCCTTGCGAAACCGTGCAGCGATCTCATTGGTTAGCGTGTTCTTGATCTTGGCTGTGAGTCCGACCGTCTTCAGAGATGGCCCTTTCGGTACTACTTCTTCTCCCGCGTCTATCGGGAGGGTGAAGAAGACCGTAACATCCGCGTCTGCGCGCGGCACTCGTTATCTGGGGAATCCGAACTCCGGAGCGAAGAACACGACGATGGCCGCCACAACTACCTGGTCCGAGTAATCCAAACGGGATACATCCGTCTCCGCCCACTTGGAGCTGCCCAGGTAGACATCTCCGTTAAAAATAACTGAGCCAACTGGTGAGGAGCCGCGCCACAGCCGTCCGCTCATCTCTATCTCACCAACGCGGCTACCGTCCATGGTGATGATACCATCCGAGTCAATCTCACCCACGGCGTTACCATCGCGAAAGACGTAGCCATCTGCAGT
>CAYTGY010000125.1:0-7058 GCA_964437265.1 uncultured Spirochaetaceae bacterium
CACTCGTTCGCCTTGTCCTTCTCCTCCATCAACTCCGTGAGCCGCTTGAAGCGCTGATACTCTATGAGCTGATCCACCAGCTCTTGCCGAGGGTCCTCTTCGTCGTCGTCGTCCAGCGCGACGGACGGCAGCAGCATGCGACTCTTGATGTGCAACAGGGTGGCGGCCATGAGGTAGAACTCAGTGATGTTCTCCAGGTCGACACGCGTTGCGTACTCCAGGTACCCAAGGTACTGCTCGGTGATGGCGTGAATGGGTATGTCGTAGATGTTTATCTCCGACTTCCTGATCAGGAAGAGGAGCAGATCAAGCGGCCCCTCAAAGTCACCGAGTTGGAAGTGTTGTTTGGGCTCCGTGGCGGGTTCACTCACCGATTACGTGCTCGTTTGGTCGGGTCCGATGAAGTATACTCGCAGCACTCGTACCGGTAAATACCCTGGTTGGAAAGCCGCTCAAGTGCAGACGCAAGCAGCTCACCGCTTTGTGGATGGCGGAGTCCGGGCGAGAGCTCGATCAACGGCTCCAGCACGAACCTCCGTTCCAGCAGACCCGGATGCGGAATCTGCGGACCGGCACCGGATACCACAAGATCTCCCATCAGCACAATGTCCACGTCCAGCAGTCGCGGCCCGTGTCGCTGCTCCGCCGAGCGGTCACGTCCACACGCGGCCTCAATCCGCAGTGTCTGCGCGAGCAATGCCTCAGGGTCAAACGCCGTGTCTCCGGATACCACCATATTGAGAAACGGGGGTTGCTGAGCAACGTAGAGCGGATCTGTTTCATAGATGGAGCTGCACGCCACATTCTCAAGCAACTCGCGCAGGAGATCGACCCCTGCGCCGAGTTGCCCGCATCGATCTCCCATGTTGGAGCCGAGAGAGAAGTAGCACCGTCTCAGAACAGCTCATCCCCGCCGGGACCGTCGTCCACGTCATCAACACCAGGATCATCAACCTCATCGCCGGTGACCGCGGCGGCGGCGGAGGGGCGAGAAGAGGAGGTCGAGCTCGTCGCAGGGGCCGGTCGTGGGGAGTCATCCCCGGTCTCGCCGGCAGTCGATGCCGGTGTTTTTGGCTTACTCTGCCCGTTGGAGCCCGAGTTGCCGTATCGCTCGGGAAACATGATCACCCGCAGCTGCTGATCCAACTTCCGCCCGATGTCCGGATTCTCCTCCAGGAACTGCTTCGCGTTCTCACGCCCCTGCCCTATTCGTTCATCGCCGTATGAGTACCAACTCCCGCTTTTCTGCACCAGGTCATACTTCAGCGCTGCGTCAAGCAGACTGCCCGACGCTGAGATTCCCTTGCCGAACATGATCTCAAGCTCAACCTTCTTGAACGGAGGAGCAACCTTGTTCTTTACCACCTTCACCCGGACCTTGTTGCCAATCGCGTCGTCGGCGCCTCGCGTGATGGTCTCAATGCGACGCACCTCAAGCCGTACCGACGAGTAGAACTTCAGCGCCTTGCCGCCGGTGGTGGTTTCCGGATTCCCAAACATGACACCAATCTTCATTCGGATCTGGTTGATAAAGACCAGACAGCTTCCCGATTTGGAAATTGTCCCGGTCAGTTTTCGGAGCGCTTGACTCATCAGCCGTGCCTGAAGCCCCACATGGCTGTCACCCATGTCACCCTCTATCTCTGCTTGCGGCGTGAGCGCGGCAACCGAGTCAACCACTATCATGTCCACCGCTCCTGAACGCACCAACGATTCAGCGATCTCAAGCGCCTGCTCTCCGGTGTCCGGTTGCGAAACCCACAACTCGTCGATGTTCACTCCCAGATTCCGCGCATACGTGGGGTCCAGCGCGTGCTCGGCATCGATGAACGCCGCGATGCCGCCGGCCTTCTGAGCCTCAGCGATGGCGTGCAATGCGAGTGTGGTCTTGCCGGATGACTCAGGACCGTACACTTCAATCACTCGCCCCTTGGGGTAGCCGCCCAACCCCAGCGCCTCGTCAAGCAGGATTGAACCGGAGGGTATGGTGAGGATGCCGGCGGTGTCCGTACCTTCGCCCAGCTTCATGAGCGATCCCTTTCCGAATTGCTTCTCAATCTGAAGCCGCGCCGCCTCTATGGCCTGCTGCTTCTCCGCCCCCGTTGCGTTGGCGGAGACTGCCGCCGCGTTGATGTCGATGCTCTTGGATTTCTTTGCCACGATTCCCCTCCCATTCGATTGCGTCCGATTGCATGCAGGAGTTCATTCCACCTAGAAGAGACAGCCCTTCCGGCAGCGGTGCTTCACTGCTCAAACAATTTCTTGAGAATGATAGCGCCGCCGGTGAACCACGGTCAACCGTGCCGATACTTGGACTATGAGCAGGCTCCACCGTGCGCTGGTGCTCGTCGTTTCAACCACCGCCCTCTTCTTCGCCGCCACTGACCCAGTCCCGGGCGACGAGGCCGTAGACACCGCCGTTCTTGCCGGGTTGCTGCACGCGGCGGACCTGGACACCATAGAGTCGATCCTGCTTGGCTTTCCGCGCATGTACGCCCCACACACCGTCGCTTCTACGCTCTTGAAGCCTGGCTCGACCGGTCTGGCGCGCGGGACCCGCGAGCTGCTACTCTACCGCTATCTTGAGCCGTGGTTCACCGGCGCCGCCACGGTAGACGAACTCCCATCCCTCACACGTTTTCTTCGGATGCTCCCGGCGTCGTGGGAACACATTGACTCGGGGCTTCTTCGCGCGCGTCTTCTCCACCTCGCTGCGCTCGAGCACCTTCGTACCGGCCGGGCGGAGCCGAACGCTGACTCCGTCCCGGAGATCCTCCCTGAGCTCATGATGCGATCGGCGGTGGACCTTCACCGTGCAGCCCGGACGCGCGACGGCCGTGAACCCGGCACCCAGGATTATGCGCGACTCACCCCGGACCAGATTCATGAGTTCGTGGCACTCTGTGAGGTAACCACGGTGTGGAGCTCTCTCCCACTGGGAGAGATCCTGATGGAGGTCGGGATTCGCTCACGATCCCCGTTGGTCGTCTCCTCGGCACGTCGGGCCGCCGAGCAAATCATCCGGAATTCTCCGTAGCGGTTGACTTCGATTTGACTGAACGGCTACGCTCTGACCGCAATGGGCGGCGATCTTCTCATCCTTTCCACTCGTACCATGAGCGACTACGCCAAACGCGTGGCGTATCACATAGAGACCTTTCCAGAGTTCCATGCAACCCATCAGAGCAGTGTGCTGGTGGGAGGCCTTCATGCCGTGAAGTTTGCGGACGGCGAGATGGAGGTTGAGGTATCCACGAGTCTTCGAGGGAAAGATGTGTATCTCTTCGCGAACGCCGGTAGGAACACGTTGGGTCTTAGCGTGGAGGAGAACAAGATGGAGCTCCACCACGCGGTAGACGCTCTCCGCAGGGCTCAGGCAGGATACATCACGCTCATCGAGCCCTACTGTTCTTCATCACGCTCGGACCGGACCACGAGGCGCAACTCTGTTGGCTTCTGGGTCCACTATAAGACGCTCATGGGCCTTGGCGTGGACCACATCATCACCTACACGCTACACTCCGACAAATCCCGTTCAATAGTAGATCCAACGCTGTGCACCATTGACGACGTACCGGCAATGAGTCTGTTGAAAGAATACATCACGGACACGTTCATTCGATCCAACGACGTGCTGCGTGATGTGGTGCAACCCCGATGGCTCTTCTGCTCCGTCGATGCGGGAGGCGAAGGCGTCGCCAAGCGCTTTGCACAAGCGTTCGGCACCAAGCTCGTCATCGCTCACAAACAGCGAGACTACAACAAAGTCAACACGGTGCAATCCATCAACATCCTTTCGGACACGGAGATCGCGGGCAAGGAAGTCTGGATTGTCGACGACATGATCGACACCGGGGGATCGGTAGATGCATTGGTGCGCGAGCTCAAGAAGCGCAACGTAGGACGGATCAGCGTCGCTGCAGTCCACGCCGTATTCTCCAAACCGGCGGTGGAGAAGCTGGGAGCGCTGTTCCAGGAGGGGCTGCTCGAACGCGTAGTGGTCACCGACACCGTACCGTACTCCGAGTCACTCAACGCGGTGATGCCGTTCTTGCACGTTGTCTCCTCTGCACGTCTGTCTGCGGAGATCATCATGCGCGTGCACCAGCAGGGCAGCCTGAGCCCGTTCTTTGATCCGTTTGATGCCCGGACCTACCTGTCGTCTATGAAGTTGTTCTTCTAGTCGCATTCGCTAGAAGCGCTTCTCAGAATCGATGAGAATGGTTACCGGTCCCTCGTTGACGTACTGCACCTGCATCTTTGCCTGAAAGACGCCGGAAGCGACATTCTTGGCCCCGTGCTTGACCAACGCAACAAACCGGTCGTAGAGCACCACCGCCCGCTCGGGTGCCGCCGCATGGTTGTAGCTGGGACGGCGACCGTTCCGAACGTCACCGTACACGGTGAACTGAGAGATGACCAAGACCCCGGCGGACGAGTGCTCCGAGTTTTGAAGATCGATGAGCGAGCGGTTCATCCGACCCTCCGCGTCCTCAAACACGCGCAGGTTGACAATCTTCTCCGCAACGTACGTAAGGTCCTGCTCGGTATCACCGTCACGAAACCCCACATACGCGACCAGTCCGCACGGGATCTCGCCGCACACCGTTCCGTCCACGCTCACCGCAGCGCTACCGCTTCGCTGGACCACAGCGCGCACCGCTACCGCCCGTCCTGCCCGCGCGGCACAATCTGCCGCACACTGGTCCCCTGCAGCCCAAGACGCGCGTCGGCGTACTCTACCTGACCAATCAGCTCTATAGCCTCAACGTCAAGATCCGCGGCGAATCCCAGCCGTACGGGGATGGTTCCTTCCAGGTTTCGTTGATCCTCGTAGCCGACCAGAAAGACAAAGCGGATCCACTCCTCACCGATCTCCAGATTGCTGACCCGCCCCCGCCACCTGACCCAGCAGCCGTTGTACAGCCACGGTTCCTGCGCCACTTCCGCGTACGAGAAGCTGTCACGGAAGTTCGCAAACGTCGGTGCCTGCAGGAAGTCGATCAACAACCTCGCTCGCTCCTTGACCGCCGCAGACGCGTTCGAATGGAGAATCCGGTTTATCTCACGTCTTGCCATGCTATCCCGGAAATCATTGAAGTACTCGCCAATCTTCTGAAACGTCTGCTCGATCTCCCGCTCGGAGAGCACGTACCGAAACGCGCCGCTGTAGTCCGTGACCTCCTCCGGAAGCTCCCCCATCACCTCGAATCCATCGCGCGTTTCCGCGCGGGATACCACAATCCGGTCAACCATCCGAGGTCCGGTCAGCACGCCTATTGCCACAAGCGCCGCGATGCCAATAGCCGGGAAAACCCACACGGGAATCCTGAAACCAGGCGACGGAATCAGTCCTTCCAGTTGCCTGCCGGTGGCCACATCGTCCACGGACTCTCCATCCACCATACCCCGGATCACTGCAAGGCCGCGGCGCGCCCGTCGGTTCCGCGGGTCTCTGTCAATCACCGCCAGCCACTCGCTGAGGGCCCGAGGGGTCTCGTGTCGTCGGACGTGCACCACCGCAAGCCCTAACGAGGTGTCGACATGCTCTGGATCAAGCTGCTGAGCCCGCTTCAGGTATGAGTAGGCCCCACCGTAGTCTCCTACGCGAAGACATGACATCCCGAGCAGATAGTAGAAATCGAAGCTCTCCCGGTATCTGAAGACTTGCGACTCCAGCAGCGAGATCGCCTGACTATATCGACCTGCGGCATACGCTCTCGCTGCCTCGCGGAGCGGTGTTGGCTTGGCCACGGCTCACATTCCGGTGTGCTCGCTCTTCAGCTCCTCGAGCATTCGACGAACACGCGACACATCCGCCGCCGGAACCTCCTCCTGGTTCAGCAACCGGTCTATCTCATCGATAAGCGCGTTCACCTCATCAAGGGCTGCCGCCGGGTCACGCTCGGCGGCCGAAACCGACTCTCTCTGGTAGCCGAGTGGCGCTCGGCCGCCCAGATGCGTCACCACTTCATACTCGCCCTCAGGAGCAACGACGGACTCGGGATATGTCACCAGGACCGCAGAGTCGTTTATGGAATACGGGAGCAGGTTAAAGGAGCGGTCGGGATTCACGTCAAACGACCAACCGGCCTCGTTCAGACGCTTCCAGTTCGCCACCACAACGTGCCGGGGTACCGTCACTCCAGGGCCATAGATCATCTGCTGGAACGCAACATCATTCTCGCCGGCGGTGCTCTCCCAATACGGTTCGGCCTGAGATGGCGTAATCCGCGTCTCCCTGGCAATGGAATCGCGAATACCGGTCGCGAAATGGACATTGGACCGTTCGCCAAGATATGTGTCGAACAGATAGCGCACCGCGACGGTCGTGGCGCGCTCCCCAAGATTGGTGACGGTAACCGTCACGCGAACGCCATCCGCGACCGACGACCCCACCGAGCGTATGAACGCGAAGCGCTGTTCCACGCGCAGGGTGCTCGATGTCCAGACAAAGCGCCCGCCATCGTCCAGCCGTTCAACCTGCTGCGAGAATCCGCCGCTCGTGCCCATCCGGTGAATACGGTTGCCCTCGAGCACCGACAGCTCGGAGGTCCGCGGATCCTCAGCAACGAACAACGCAACCGGTCCGGGATCGTCTCCGTTCTGAGGTGACAAATAGAGGCTGAACCGTGCCGAATCCTCGTGAAGCACGAGACGGACGCGTCCTTCTTGCACCTCCAGCCCGAGCGCTGCACCGGTCACTGAGAGCAGTAGCATGAATGCACCTACAAGCACCCGGGTCACGGTTGCCTCCCTTCCGCCATGATCGACTGCATCAGCTGCAGCGCCTCCAGCTTCAACGCCAGCAGTTCCTCCCGCTGAACAGTATCGGTCGTGACCTGCTCAGCTCGCGCTGATCCATTGCCGGCCGCTGTTGCAGTTGACGCGGTCCCAGCGGAGGATGGGTCATCGGGCTCGCGTTCGGATGTTTCCTGACTCTCCAACCGGCGAATACGCCCCAGAAGCTCACCGATCCGGCGGTCCCGCTCAGCGAGCTGATCGGTAAGCGATTGGAGCTGATCACTGAGTGTCTCAATCTCAGCCTGGAAGTCCTC
>CAYTGY010000125.1:7068-8866 GCA_964437265.1 uncultured Spirochaetaceae bacterium
GCCAGCCGCTGACGGTACGTACGCAGCGCTTCCTCGTACGCTCGTTCGCGGTCCTGGAACTCCTCAAGAGCGGCCAAGTACTCCTCGTGGCTCCACCGCAGGAGCCGGAGCAGCTCTTGTTCGCGCTGTTTGAGATCAACAATATCGATTCGGTAGCGTGCGGCCTCAACCCGATAACTTGACGGGTACTCCTCAACGACCTCTACGAAGTACCTACGGGCGCTATCTATCCGTCCAAGCGAGAAGAGACACTCAGCAGTCCAGTACAACGCATTCGCAACCAGCTCATTATTCGGGTGGGAATCCACGAATGCAGAAAACGCCTGTATTGCCTGCTCGTACTCCTCCGCCAGATAGTGGACGCGGGCGCGGTCGTACTCTGCCTGCTCGGCGTACGGGTGCTCGCTATAGATGCTCAGGAAGTAGCCGTACGATTCTGCCGCGTCTTCCAATCGCGCCTGAGCCAACCGGGTGCGCGCGACCCAATAGTACGCATGCCCGTGGTATGCCCGTAGGCTGGGGTCTGCGATGATCGCTTGAAATGTGGTGATCGCCTGGCTGTACTGCCCCGCCTGGAAACGCTGGATGCCGGAAGCAAGCGCATCCGGCGTCTCTTGCGCCGCCACGCCCAGCGCCACCAGCAGCAGAGCAAGCACAAGCACAACGCGTCTGTCTGCAAACATCTGGTACCTCTCTTTCATTGTCGACCCCCTCCCCTGCCGCTAAACCACTTTTGGTCCGCGCAACTCTTCCAGAATGCCGCGTGGATCGTCGCTCGAAAAGAACGCCGAGCCGGTGACCATCACATCCGCGCCGGCGTCGCGAAGACCGGGGGCCGTGGAGCCGTTCACACCGCCGTCCACCGAGATCAAGAACTCGAGTCCACGGTCAGACCGCATAGCAGCCAGCGCGCGTACCTTCTCCACGCACCGTGGGATCAGCGACTGCCCTCCAAAACCGGGATTCACGGTCATAACCAAAATCAGATCCAACTCATCCAGCAACTCGCTGAGTACCTCAGCGGGCGTAGACGGGACAATGGATATCCCCGCCTTCATTCCGAGCGAGCGAATCTGTTGCAGTATCCGGTGCGCATGTACCGCGGCCTCCAGATGGAAGCACAGGTAGTCGGCCCCCGCCTCTGCAAAGAGACCTACGTGCTGCTCAGGCCGCTCGATCATCAGGTGCGTGTCCAGAGGCAGCGCCGTCCGTCTTCGCACGTCAGCCACCATCTTGGGCCCAAAGGTGATATTCGGCACGAAGTGCCCGTCCATCACGTCCAGATGAACGAAATCACCGCCGGCAGCCTCTATCCGCTCCACCGCGCTCCCAATATCCGCAAAGTCGGCGCTGAGGATGGATGGCGCGGTCAGAACCCTCTTGTCGCTCATGCCCCTACTATACGTGGTGCGTGCCAGGTTGAAAAGCGCACGCCACGTTGACCAAAGGCTTTCTATCAGTATAATTAGAATCACTATCTGCATTGCGGGTACCATGGCTCATCGGGACAAAGAAATTGACGGCGATCAGATCAACCACCTGTTGGAACAGGCGTATAGGCATCTTCGAGCCCATGAGCTTCGTGAGGCGGAAGGGGTTCTTGAGCGTGCGTTGTCCGTGGACTTTGAAGACGCTCGCATTGTTGCATCCCTGAAGTACGTCAACTTTTGGAGCGAACGCGAGCGAACACTGAACGACATAGCGAATCCGTTTGAGCGCGGGGAGTACCTACTGGGTCAGTGGCCCGTATTTGACCGATTCGTGCAACGTGCAGGCTCCTCGTGCGAGCCGTGTCTGC
>CAYTGY010000126.1:0-8816 GCA_964437265.1 uncultured Spirochaetaceae bacterium
ATGAAGGATTGGTGCGCGGACACCGAGTCGGATCCGCGCATTCGACCGCTGAGTACAAGAGCGAGGAAACAGATGGAACGGAAACGAATACTGACCGGTGATCGACCCACCGGTCGTCTCCATATTGGACACTACGTAGGCTCACTCGCGAACCGGGTGAAGCTGCAGCGTGAATACGAGTGCCATTTTATCATCGCGGACCTGCACACGTTGACAACACGTCCGGAAAAGGCGGCGATTGAAGAGATCACGGCAAACGCCAGAGAGATGACCATTGACTACTTGGCCTCCGGGATTGACCCTACATCGAACGTCATCTACCTGCAGAGCGCGGTGGTTGAGACCTACGAGTTGAATCTGCTGTTTGAGATGATGGTCACCGTACCGCGTCTGCAGCGGATGCCGAGTCTCAAGGACATGGCGCGCAATGCGCACCTCACGGAGATGCCGTTTGGGCTCCTTGGGTATCCCGTTCTGCAGGCAGCCGACATTCTTGCACCGCGGGCGCATCTGGTTCCGGTGGGTAAGGACAATGAGGCGCACGTTGAGCTTTCCCGGGAGATCGCCCGGCGTTTCAACTATCTCTACGGCGAGGTCTTTCCGCTTCCAGATTCGCTGATCGGGGAGGTGCCGACGCTGGTTGGCACCGACGGCAACGGGAAGATGAGCAAGAGCCTGGGGAACGTGATTCTGCTCTCAGACGACGCGAAGACGGTTGAGAAGAAGGTTGCCGGAATGTACACCGACCCCAAGCGGATCCGGGCAGATATCCCCGGAACGGTAGAGGGTAACCCGGTATTTGTCTACCACGACGTGTTCAATCCCAACAAGGCAGAGGTAGCGGATCTCAAGACACGCTACCGTGAGGGTACGGTGGGCGATGTTGAGGTGAAGCAGAAACTCAGCGTCGCGCTCAACACATTCCTGGATCCCATTCGTGAGCGCAGAGCAGAGATTGAGAGCCGGAGCGGATTCGTGGATGAGGTGATCTACGACGGCACTATGCGGATGCGCGGGGTTGCACGGGAGACCGTGCTGGCGGCAAAGAAGGCAATGGGACTGGCCGGTGTTTGGAACAAGATCAGCAGAAAGGCCGAAGATGCGCGGAAGAAGCGCGACCGTGCTTCCGCGTGAGACTGCGCGCGGTCATCTTTGATCTGGATGGCACTCTCATAGACAGCGAGACCATCTATCGCCTCGCCGACGAAGCGTTTCTCGCAGACCGGGACATCGTGCTTGACGATGCCGCCTGGTCGGATGTTGTTGGAATCGGCAGCGCGGCGTTCCTGGCCGGTCTCAAAGACTCGCATGGTCTACAGGGGGATGTTGGCGAGCTGGTGGCGGAGAAGGACGAGTACTTCCTGAGGGAGGCCGACGGACGCGTGCGCCTTTTCCCCGCGATGCGGCGTCTGATAGACCGACTGCGCGACGAGGGGCTCACGATTGCCGTTGCCACCGGGTCGAGCACCCGCGTGATGCGCGCGATGATGGACCGTGTTGGCCTCACCGCTCTGGTGCAGCCGGCGGTGAGCGCGGATGAGGTCCCGGAGGGAAAGCCCGCACCGGACGTGTTTCTGGAGGCGGCGCGGCGGCTTGGGGTGCCCCCCTCCGAGTGTCTTGTGGTAGAGGACTCGCAGCACGGGGTGACGGCGGCAGTCGCCGCAGGGATGACTGTGGTGGCCGTTCCTGCGGACCATTCGCTCGCAAAGCCGGCGTTCGCGGACGCCGCCCTGGTGTTTCCGGACGGCCCGGACTCCATTGATCCGAACGTGGTGCTTGCGTTGATCACCGACCGGTTGGACATAAGCCGGTTTCAGGAGATCATCCTTGACCACTACCGGCGCCACGGGAGGACGCAACCGTGGCGTCAGACCTCTGATCCGTATCAGATCCTAGTGTCGGAGGTGATGCTTCAGCAGACGCAGTCAGACCGAGTGGTGCCCAAGTACCATGCGTTCCTGGAGCGCTTTCCCACCGTCGAGGCGCTTGCACGTGCGCCGCTCTCAGAGGTGCTACTGCTCTGGCAGGGGCTTGGGTATAACCGCCGCGCACGGCACCTGCGGGATGCGGCGGCGACGGTGGTGAACGAATGGGGAGGGCGGTGGCCTCGTACGCCCGAGGAACTGGAGCGGCTGTCCGGTGTTGGGCCCTACACGGCGTCAGCAGTGGCGACCTTTGCATTCGGGTGCGAATGCGTGTTTATTGAGACGAACATCCGCCGCGTCTTCATCCACTTCTTCTATGGTGAGGAGGCGCAGGTAAAGGATGCGGATCTCCTGCCGTTCATCAGGCACACGCTCTACCGGTCTGACCCCCGAACCTGGTACTACGCGCTGATGGACTATGGCGCGTATCTTGCATGCCTCTTCCCGAACCCGAACCGCCGGAGCGCACACTACACCCGTCAGGGACGCTTTGAGGACTCTACACGGCAACTACGCGGGCGGATCGTTCAGGAGCTCACACGCCGCTCGGAGGCTGATCTGTCTGCGCTTGCTAACGTCGCCGGATTTGACGAGCAGCGGACTCGGGACGCGCTTGAGGAGCTGGTGCGCGACGGGCTCCTGGTCGCCGACGCAGATACGTACCGCCTTAGCGGGTAGCGCTCACCCCGCTTGTCAGAACCACCCCGCCGCCAATGATCATGCCCACCAGAGCGCCTGCGATCACATCCCCAACGTGGTGTGTGCCGGACACCACGCGGAGCGCGGAGGTCGCTGTTGCTCCAAAGAGCGGCGCGAGCGCAGCCGCACGAGCGCCACGGCTGAGCTGATCCCACCGTAGCGCCGCGTGTAGCGCAGCCGCGGTGGTGGCACTCCAGACAATGGTTGCGTGACCTGAGGGAAAGGACTCATACGCTTCCTCCATCTGCTCCGCCGGTGCGGTTCGGGTGGTCACAAATGGTCGTGGCCGGGGAAAGAGCCGCTTCAGATGCGCCTTTGCGGCGTAGCCAATCAGCGCGGCCTTGGTAACATCCACTGCCGTCATTGCGGAGGCCGGCCGGAAGCCGGCGGCGAATGGTCCGGCCCCGGCGGCGGCGCACATCGTAACCAGGAACATGCGTCTCAACGACTTCATGACGTGAAGTGTGCACCAAGTACTTTGCTGTGTAAAGTTATTGCGACTACAATGGCGAGGCTGCGTGGAGCATCCGTCCCTCTCCGCGCGCGGCGTCTGCTGCCTGAATCAGGCTGCGAAACCAATCGAGCAACCAACGCTCGGTTGGGTTGTTCGCTCCGGCCACGTCCACCATTACCCGGAAGACCGGCTCGGTACCTGACCCGCGCATCCAGAGAAAACCAAGCGGCCGTTCTCCTGCGCTGAGAAGGAATTTCAAACCTCCGCGTTCTGCACCGCTTCTATTCCCGGGACCGTCGAAGGTGCGCAGCCCCTCATGGTTGACCACCCGGTAGTCGGTCACGCCAAGCCGTCGTCGCAGCTCGGGCAGACGTTGCCCCCACTCGGTGGCGAAACGGGACTCCACCGCTCGCTTGAGCGCGGCATGATCGGTGGTGGAGATCTGCAGCTTCGCCTCCGGCTCGTACGCCCCCGTGGTGGTGAACGGCGGTAGCGTGGCGAGTACCGCTGCCAGACCCGCGATTCGGGCGGTACCGGACGGCTTGGCGTCGGCTGCGAGCGCCTGCTGTCCGGTCGCGTCAGTGCCCGTGTCTTGCGTGCTGCGCCGGCGCAACCACAGCGAGAGCGGGCTCGGGCTCTCCGGCGAAGCCGGAACGGCGAGCAGCTTCAGGACGCTCACCACCGTGGCCATTGGGTCTCGCACCGCGCTTGGATGCGTGATGTTGCCACCGTTTGATCCCTCTCCCAGGATTCGCACCGCGTAGTCTTTGCCGCGGAGCTCGCGAGCCAGACCAACCACGTTCGCTTCCCCCACCTCCGCTCGATGCACTTCAACACCAAAGGCGGCCCCAATCTCCTCAACTCGCACGGAGGTGGGGCCGTTTACCACAACCGCCACTCGCTCGCGTGCGGTGCCGTCCGCGGCGTAGGTGAGCGCCCCAGTATATATCATCCACGCGAGCTCTGAGACGCAGGCGAGGGCGAATACGGATTGCGCGTCGAGCGCCGCCGTCTCCCCGGTGCGCTCATCAATATAGACAAGGTTGCCACGGTCTCCATCATTGTCAGGGACGTACCCAAGGACGAATCCGGAGTCCGACGCCGCGATGGTGCCAAGCGCTTCTCGGCACAGATTCAGGCTCTCTCCTTCAGGCACAATCCGATGGACGATGGCGCGCGGCCGGTCGTTGATTGCGTGAACCCGGCAGCCGAGCTCCGCGAGCCACGTTACGTCAATGCTCGTCGCCCGCGCGCTGCCGTTGAGCTCGGCCACCACGCCAACCGCCTGTTGGGCGAGCGCATGGCGGAGCGTGGTGAGCGCGGCCGTGGCGCGCGGGCCGTCTCCGGCCACAACGCGGTCCAGGAACGCCCCGTATGCTTGTCGACTCTCACGGCGTACACCGTCGGTGGCACGAAAGACCGCGGCCAGACGCGACTCCGGCCGCGCCAGAAGGGACGCTGCCCAGCGCACCGCAGCGGTGTTGCCGGCGAGGCCCCGCAGTCGCTCCACCAGGTTGGCGTTCTCCGGGCCGCTCATAACCGACCCGCCTGCACCCACCTTGATGCCGTTGTGGCCCACCGGGTTGTGGCTGGCGGTCACATAGTAGAACGGCCGGTCCGCGGTCTTTGAAGTCCCCTGATGCGGGCCGCCTGAGGCGTACGCCATGATCTGTGGTGCCGCACAAATGAACAGGTAGTGAACCCTGATGTCCAGGTCTATGAACGCACGAAGCGCGGACTCGGCAATTCGGCTTCCCGTGGGGCGTGCGTCTATTCCAACCAGGATGTGGGCGCCGGCCCCCGAGTGCTCGGCGAAGACTCGGGCGGTGAGCGCCACAAGCGCCAGGTCAATCGCTGAGACCTGCTCGGTGGTGCTCTCCTCATCTCCGTCTGCGGCAAAGACGCCTCGCCATCCTGACGCGGACAGAATGAGCGAATCAAGCCGACTAGCGACTGCATCCGCCGTGACCTGGTGCGGGCGCTCAATCAGCGCGGAATCCGGGGCGCCGAGTGCCAGCCCTGTCTCAGTGTCTACAAACGGCATAGTCTATATGTGGAATCCAAAGCCCAGACCAAAGGGGACCCATCGGCGCCCGTCAAGCGATTCCTCTGAGAGGAGCACGTGGGTGTAGAAGATGATCTGTGCAGCACCGCCAATCTCAAGGTATGCGCCCGCCCCCGCCGAGTGGACGAATCCGGAGCCGTCGTCCGGCGTCGCTGAGACCCCGCGCGTGTCCACGAAGTACCCTGCATCGTAGTGAACCAGAAGACCGGGCACCAGAGATGAGAGCAACAGCGAGGGACCGTTGAGCCGCAACTCGGTGTTGAAGACCGCCTTGAGGTCCGCGTCGTAGCGCTTGCTAGTGTAGCCGCGAACCGCGCCGCCCAATCCTGAGCGGGGAGATCGTCCGCCAAAGGTAGACCGTGCCTGGAACGGCAACTGCTCACCAAACCCGTAGTCGATTGACGCCATGGTTGCCTGGTAGAGGCTGATTCGCCGCGAGCCTCGCTCCTCACGCATGAAGATCGGGGCGAACAACTTCCCGGTGAGGTTGAGCCGCCCGTAGTCAGCGGCGCCAAGGACTTGGTTGTGGAGAAACGATGGTCCCCACTCCACTGAAGCCTCCGCGGCGACTCCGGACCGCGCCGCGGAGGTGCCGCCGGTAGTAACACCGTCCAGACCTATACCGGCGATCAACGCTCCCAGAAGGCTACCGTCCGCTTCCGGCAGTCCGCTCTCTCCGAAAAGCGTTGTGTCGTGATTGCGCGGGAGATCGTACTGACCGCGGTAGAGCGCGAACGCCACCAGCAGGTCCCGCGCTCCGGCGTTTCCCGCCACAACTCCTTGTTCCACGCCCAGCGTCCACACCGCGTCCAGCCGGTTGTAGCTCTCCGAGCCTGCTACGTACGCCGGTGAAAGCGCCTCCGCCGGACTACCGTCGCCAAGCCGGACGTAGGTGGATGTCTCATACGCCGCGCTCACTCCGGCAAGGAGGGCGGTTTCCAGCGAGCCGGGGGTTGGAGTTGCGAAGTCGTACCGCAGGTTCACGGTTGCACCCCAGAAACGCGGGGAAACCCCAAACGAAGGGTTCTCCTGAGCTCCGGCCGCTCCCACAACAACACATACCGCCACGAAGAGTGCAATTCGCTTCATTGTTAGGCATACTATGAGAGCCCCAGCGGCACAGTCAAGGAAAATCGGTTGCAGAACAATTCCCGATCGTCATATAAATGTATGAGAGGGGTTGGGAAGTGAAGAAAATACTGGTAATCGACGAATCTGCGCTGTTTCGGGATTTTCTGAAGCAGAAGCTCAACGCCTTTGGTTTTGATGTGTCGGTTGGGGCCAACGGGTTGGACGGACTCGCCAAACTCCGCCGCGAGGTTCCGGATCTGGTGATCATGGATTACTTCCTTTCACGCACCTCATCAGTGGAGCTTCTGGAAAAGAAGAAGTCTGACCCCAACACCCAGGAGATTCCCGTTATCATGGCGTCCCCCAAGATTGACCGTGAGACCATTGTGCAGGTCGCCAAGTTCAACGTGAAGAAGTTCTTCACCAAGCCCGTGAAGATTGATGCAATGGTCAAGACAATCTCTGAGATCCTTGGGGTCTCGCTTGATATTGACACCACGCCTTCAATCATTGAGGCGCACTTCAACGACGAAATCCTCTTTGTGGAAGTTGCCCAGGGCTTGAACTCGGAGAAGATTGAGTTACTCAAGTACAAGATCATTGAGCTGATGGAGCTCTATGAGGTGAGGAACCCCAAGGTTCTGATCATCATGTCCAGTATCGATGTAGGCCCGGATGATTCCATCAAGCTGTCGTCACTGATATCGAATATTGTGGAACACACCGCGGCGCGTTCCAACCATATCAAGATCCTTACCAATTCGGACTTCGTACGCACATTCGTGGACGGTCGGCGCGACTATGCAGGTATAGAGGTCACCAACAATCTTGAGCAGGCAATGGACGGTCTGATGGGGCGCAAGGCGGGGAGCTACATGGACAAAGAGAGCCGCACCGTCCAGCAGGAGTTTCTGACCGCGTCGGCTCCCAAAAAGGACAAGTCGGAGAGCATAGACATCAAGTTCCAGGACGACTCACAGAGTGCATTTGACCTGACGGATATGGGAGAAGACGTCACCATCGCAATGGTTGACGACGATTTTGTGATTCGTGAGCTGGTCAAGGCCGTTCTGGCTGATACGTCGATCACCATCCGCGAGTTTGAGAACGGCAAGCAGTTCATTGAGTCGGAGAAGCTGGATGGGTATGACCTGGTCTTCCTGGATCTCATGATGCCGGAGATGGACGGGTTTCAGGTGCTGGCGGAGCTACAACGCCGCAATATGAGGCTCCCGATCATTGTCCTGTCCGCCCTCTCGCAGCGAGAGACGGTAGTCCGAGCGCTGAAGCTGGGCGTTACGAGTTATCTCATCAAGCCGCTGAAGCCGGAGGCGGTTCTCAACAAGGCTCGGGAGGTTCTGAAGGCAAACTTCTAACGACTATGGCTGAAGCAACCTCTCTTTTCCAGGCGCTCTTCAAACAGTCATCAGTCGGGATTGCGGTGATGCGTCCCGACGGCTCCATCATTCGCTCAAACCCCGCCTTTGGACAGCTGGTGTCCGCGACCGGGCGTGCGCGCGAGCCGGTTTCTCTCTTCTCGCTCTTCACAACCCAGGACGGTGATCAGCTTCGCACGCGTATCGCCGCCCTTGACTCCGGCCGGACTAGGGATAGCTTTATCTGTTTTCCCACACACGCCTCCGCCGGAGACGTGGCCCCGGCAGATCCCGCAGCGGCGGAACGAGTGGACATCATTGGAGGGGAACCGGAAGAAAGCGATGCGCGGGAACCGAGCGAGGATGATCCTGGACCGTCTGCTGAGCGCACGGCCGCGGAGGCGGCTCTTGATGTGAGCGGGGACGGAGCCGTACCTGAAGCGGAGTTCACGGCCATGACCGCGTGGCGATTCGACATCTCCGTGGCCGGGGCCCAGGGCAACACGCCGATTCTGCTGGCCAACATTCATGATGTGACCGCAGACCACGCAACGCGTGAGCGATTGAAGCGGGCCAAGGACGCGGCTGAACGCGCAACTCGCACCAAGTCAGCGTTCCTGGCGAACATGAGCCACGAAATTCGCACGCCCATCCATACCATCACCGGAATGACCGAGTTGCTGTTGGATACCGAACAGGATGAGGAGCAGCTCGAGTACACAAACCAGGTGCGCTTCTCCGCAGAGGTGCTTCTGAGCCTGATCAACGACATTTTGGATTTCTCCAAGATTGAGGCGGGGAAATTGACCCTGGAGGTGATCGATTTTGATGCGTCGGAGGTCACAGAGGACGCCGTAGACCTGGTGAGCCTTGAAGCGCACAAGAAGGGCATTGAGATCGTAGTGGATATTGGGCCCGGGATCCCGCGACGCGTGTCGGGTGATCCGGCTCGGCTTCGGCAGATCATCGTGAATCTGTTTAACAACGCCGTCAAGTTCACGCCGGAAGGTCAGGTGGTTATTCGGGTACGAGCTACGTCGGTAGACGGGGATAGAGCCAACGTCTTGTTTGAGGTAATCGACAGCGGAGTGGGCATCCCCAGGGACAAGGTGGGCCAACTCTTTCGCGCGTTCAGTCAAGTGGACTCCTCAACGACGCGCAGGTACGGCGGAAGCGGGCTTGGGCTCTCAATCTGCAAGAGCCTGGTCACCATGATGGGCGGCAAG
>CAYTGY010000127.1:0-8798 GCA_964437265.1 uncultured Spirochaetaceae bacterium
AACCCCCACTAGCAGAGCCAGAATCTGCGGTGCTACCATTACACAACCGGGAAATGTCGCTCAGTACACTACTCATACCAACACGGGTTGTCAAGAGGCTGTGTCCGAGGTCAGTGGATTCGCGGGCACGTGACCGATGAAGCGGCGGCGGGCGTCTTGCGCCCGCCGCTCTCCCAGCAGCGCCGTTCCGGATGTGTTACGGTTCTGGGAAAAACTCCACCGGAGCCGAGTACCGGCCAGTCGCGCTGACCGCCCAGATAGTGTATCGATAGGCCGCGGGCGGATTCGCAGTAGGATCAACGAACGCCGGCTTGTATCCTTCGTGGACCAACTCTCCGTCGGTGGGAGAGCTCGGGTACGTGCCGTCGGCCTTACGCAAGATGACAACATGGTCAAAGCTCGGATCGGTCGGGTTGATCCAGTGCATCACGTTCCAGACATCGGTGATGCTGGTGTCCAGGCTGCTCGCCGAACCTGCCCACGGCGCCATGACCGGCCCGGGAGCGGTGTCCGCGTCCGCTGCGCCGGCGGGCTCCGTATTCTCCTGGATGGTGATAGACAGCGGAAACGGGTTGTCAAGGGCAAGCGTCAAGATGAACTCGTCATCGGCTGTGGCGAGTGTGTCGTCGGGCCCCGGTACCCGGTAGAGCTCCACTATGTCTTTGAGCTCCCAGTTGAACACGATCTCCGGGTTCACGAAACCAGAGAAGTCGATCGGGGTCTCCGTGGCGGCGAACACCGCGGTTGCGTTTCCGTCCGTCGATCCTCCCGGTAGGTCCCAGTCTCCTATCACACCCGCCGCGTTCTGGATTCCCGTCTGACTGAAATCGGTGCCGATTGCGATGAAGCCGAGGTTGCCCGGGAAGGGCTGTAGTCCCTCGAACTCGAAATACCGAAGGCCGCTGTCATCCAGGGCCAGATCGTCGGTAACCTCCAGGAGGTCGCCCAGTTCGATGGTCTCGGGATCGATCCGTTTGGTGTTCAGAAAGGTTGTCTCCGGATCAACCGAGTCCGTGCCGGACAGATCAACGCCGATGAAGCTGTGTTGCGGGATGTGGTTCGTGTCCCCCACCCCCGGAAGGAACGAGATCATAAAACCGTCCCAACTGGTGCCCGTGATCTCCGCGTTACGGATGAAGTCATCGGCGAAGGCGAGATCCACGTGTTGCGGGATAATCTCCCCGGTCGGTAGCCGGGTGTCGTCCCAGATGGTGGCAGTCTCGTACTCGCCGTCCCCGAGTTTCCGGTAGAGGTGTATCCTGTCGATCTGAAGTACGAAGTGCTCCGGAGTAAAGGCACCAATGAAGTTCGCACTCGTGAGGCCCTGGCGCTCCGGCTTGTACGATGTGGCGTCTACGACGGGCTCAATCTGATACGCGCGCGAAGATACGCTGCGAGCGCCTCCGGTGTTCGCGGACATAGACACCTGGACAGAACGGAAGCCCCCTCGGTTGAAGATGTCAGTACAGCTGGTGATCGCAAGCACAGCAGCAATCGCCAGTGTTGCGCCCAGTACCACTCGTGCAGTACGTGTCAATGTGTAACCTCCATGATGATTTATTTCTCCAATTATAGCGTCAGGAGGAAACGATCGCAATGGCTGTGGCGACCCATTTGGGCCGGGAAAATCTCCCGGTTCGGTCGGGTGGCGTGGTAGGCTCCTGCGGTGGGAACAAATCGGCTGATCTGAGCACCTGAAATCCGGCGCTCCTACTCTCCTGCGTAGTCGATCAGTGTGGTCGCGACGTGCGGCTTCAGAACCGACGCGTACTCCAGAAACGGTAGCCCGATCACGCAGAAGATGCCGGCTACGCTCCCGCCAACGCGTTCAACAATGTCCGCAACAGCCTTCAGCGTCCCACCGGTAGCAACAAGGTCGTCCACGATCAGACACCGAGCACCGGGCTGAAGATCAGCCTTGTGAATCTCCACGGTATCGGTGCCATACTCCAACTCATACTCCTGCCGGTACGTTTCCCCCGGAAGCTTGCCTTTCTTTCTGGCAAGGATCACGGGTAGCCGGCATTCGCGCGCGAATGGAGTCGCGAATAGAAACCCCCGGCTCTCCACGGCAATCACTGCGTCAATTCGCGCATCCCGGTAAGTGTCTATCATGCGGTCAATGCAGTAGCCGAACGCATCGGGCCGCATCAGCACGCTCGTGATATCGTAAAACAAAATGCCCGGCTTGGGAAAATCAGGGATCTTCCGAATAGCCGCATCAAGATCAAACGCTTCCGCCATAGTGGTACCGGCGCAGACGGTACACGCACGCGGTGGAGTTGTCAATCACGGTATGCTTAGAGTGTTCTTGCATAGTGGAGAACGTTAGCATATCCTCATTATAGCGATGAATTATGTTCTGCCGGTCGCTAGTGGAAAAGGCGGCGTCGGGAAGACGGTGTTCTCCGCAAATATGGGGCTGGCCCTAGCGGCTCTTGGCAAAACCGTTATCCTGGTGGACCTGGATCTTGGGGCAAGCAACCTCCACACGGTGTTAGGCATCAGAAACAACAATCCCGGTGTCGGGAACCTCATCTATAAGCAAGCGGAATCGCTCGAGTCGCTTATTGTCCCAACCGAGTATCCGCGCCTCTACTTCGTTCCCGGGGACAATCTGCTCCCCGGCACTGCAAACCTCCCCTATTTTCAGAAGCTTCGGCTGATGCGTCAGCTTGGTTCGGCGGTTGCGGATTTCGTTATTCTGGATCTTGGCTCCGGAAGCACCTTCAATACGGTTGACTTCTATCTGATGAGCAGCGCCGGGATAGTCGTCACCACGCCTGAGGCCACGTCTGTCCTCAATGCGTACTCATTCCTGAAGACAACGCTCTACCGAGCGCTGTATCGGAGCTTCCCCAAGAACAGCCGGCAGCGATCACTCATTCGCGCCTTTGTGCTCGAACGCCTGGAGGGCACCGACCGCGGCTTCACCACGTTAGTTGACGAGCTCGCCGGTATTGACCCAACCTCCGCAGCGGAAGCACAGCGTCACCTTGCGTCGCTCCTGCCACGGGTGGTGCTCAACATGGGCAGACGCGAGAACGACGTCCAGCTCGGTGCAAAGCTTCGACAGATCTCGCGAAAGAACCTCAACCTGGAGGTTCAGTACATCGGCTATCTCCCATATGACGAGCACGTCGGACGCAGCATCTTTGCTCGCAAACCAATCTACGCGGTGAATCCGCGCCTCCCGTATTGCCGCAATGTCGCGGCGATCGCGCAGAGTCTGGCGGCGGAACCCGTTCCCGCGGTCCCCTCTCTCCACCTGGACGACGACGATCTGGCCACCCTTGCCGAACAGGCTCAAGGATAGGCCCGTTTGAACGCTGGAACCCGTGAAGATACATCCGCATCAAGGCCGGCACACATTCCCCGTGAGAGGTAATGAAACCCGAGCCCCGCGATCATCGCGCCGTTGTCCGTGCACAGCTGCGGAGAAGGGACAAACACCTCCATCTCTCCACGATCATGTAGCTGCAACCGGAGGTACGAGTTGGCAGCAACGCCACCGGCAACCACGACGCGCCGAATCCCGGTCTCGCGGCTCGCGCGTCGCAGACGGCGGAGCACCATCTCCACCGCGGCATGTTGAAACGCCGCGGCGATATTCGCAGTGCTCTTTGGGTACTCCCGGTTCCAGAACTGATCAAGCTGGTTCACCACGGCGGTCTTCAGGCCGGAGTAGGATACGTCATACCGGTGGTCTCCCTTGTGGAGACTCGGCATCGGGAAGTCGAACGCTCGCCGGTCGCCCTCACGCGCGGCCAGATCGATCTGCTTACCTCCCGGGTAGCCTAGGTTGAGATGCTTGGCCACCTTATCAAAGGCCTCACCGCACGCGTCGTCTATTGTTGTTCCCAGCACCTCGAGATCAAACGGCCCGTCCACCCGTGCAATAACGGTGTGTCCTCCGGAAACCAACAAGGCCAGGTACGGATAGGATACGTTGTGTTCCAGATGGACCGCGTAGATGTGCGCCAAGATGTGGTCCACCGCCAACAGTGGTTTCCCCAGCACCATAGAGAGCCCCTTGGCAAACGACAGTCCCACTACTAGTGCGCCAATCAGACCAGGTCGGACTGTCGCGGCAATGCCGTCTAGGTCGTGCGGTGCAACGTCGGCAGCGGCCATAGCGCGTCGGTAGACATCCACAATCCACGTTGTGTGCGTCCTGCCGGCGATCTCCGGCACCACCCCCTGGTACGGCAGATGCTCCTGGATTTGCGTGTCAATGATCTGGCCCACAATCCGTCGCCCATCTTCCACAACCGCTACCGAGCACTCGTCACACGATGTCTCAATGCCCAAAACCAGCATTGCTGGCTACTCCCGAGCCAGCCGAGCGGGGAGAAGGTCGTGGAGCGAGCCCAGACGGTGTCCGTGTGCCGCCAGTTCGTCGTGCAGGTTCGTCAACAGACCCGCGAGGCCCGGTGTGGTCACGTGACCAATCGCGACCACGGTCTCCTGCGTAGCCGCACGGTCAACCACGGTCCGTAGGACGGCAATCAAGCTGTCGCGGTCCCGATCGTTGTCAAGGAATACATGCCGCTCCGCGTGAGCCACCCCAAGACGGGACGCCACAAGGGCCCCCACCGTCTCCGCACTGGTCCTGCTGTCCACAAAGAACAGCCCGTGCCGATCTACTTCTCGAATCACCGTCTCCATGACACGCTCGTCCGCCGTGGCGCGCGACCCCATGTGATTGTTCACGCCAACGGCGCCCGGCACGCTTGCAAGATTCGCTCGCACCAGATCGGTTATCTCCTGCTCCGACATCTCCATGAGGATGGCCCCCGGTCCGGGGTCGGCTCCGCCCACCGGCTCCATGGGCAAGTGCAGCATCACCGTCTTTCCTGCATTGTGCACCATCCGCGCGGCTTCCCGCGAGTCCGGCAGTTGTGGCAGTACCGCAATGGCAAGATCTCCCGGAACGTCAAGAAATGGGCGGAGTTGGTCCAAGTCGTACCCGGCGTCGTCCAACACTACGTAGATGGTGCCAAGCACGCCGTGCTCACCAATAGCCGGAAACAGCACGGAGTCATCGTCGGCCGGGGACTCCTCCGTGGGCTCAGGCGTCGCACCGTCTCCCACCTGCTCCGGTGACCGCTTACGCTCCCCGTCCGCATCCCGGCTCCCGGCGCTGTCAGTGGTATCCGATGGACGGGCCGACCGTCCTACGGTCTCAGCTCCCGACGGCGCGATGCGGTCCGGGAGCATCACCAGCAACACAACTAGTAGTATGCTTATTGAGACAAGCAGCGCGTACAGCGCCACGCGTTCGTGGCGCCGCCGAGCTGCTGTTTTTCGTTGTCTTGGTACGTTCCCCACGTCTCAGATTATCGGCTTATCGGCGCGCATTGGGGATGGTCAACGTCCTACCCGTACACAAACTCGCGCAGCTCCCCTGCGTGCTCGCGCAACTTGCGAAGCGCACGAAGCTCTATCTGCCTCACCGTCTCCGGTGAGATACCCATCTCATCGCTGATCCGCTTCAGCGTATACTTCTTTCCGCCATAGAACGCAAAGCGGTAGAGCAAGATCTGCTTCTCTTTCTCCCGCAGCCGTTCTAGAAACTTCACCGTCTCTTCGCGAAGCGCATTCTCCATGACTTCCTGATCCGGAGAGTAGCTATAGTCCTCAAAGACATCGTGTAGCGTGCCCGACTCCGTGTTGATATCGCTGTCGAGCGATACCGGTCCGCTGGAAATGTTGAGGATCTGGACCACCTCATCGTTCTGCATTCCCACCTCTTTTGCGATCTCATCGGTGGACGGTCGACGCATAAGTGTCTGGCTTAGCGAGTTGTACGCGCGCTGGATCTTCCGCAGCGCATCTTCCTTGCGGTGCGGGAGCCGGATGGACCGTCGCTTGTTGCTCAAAGAGCGCGTAATTGATTGCTTTATCCACCAGGACGCATACGTGCTGAACCGCACTTTCTTCCGGTGATCGTATTTGCTTGCCGCCTTCAGAAGCCCCAAGTTTCCTTCCTGTACCAAATCAAGGAAACTCACGTCGGGGGAGACATACGCTTTGGCAATCTTGACCACCAGTCGCAGATTCGCTTCAATCAGCCGTTGTCGCGCCGCACTATCACCCTGTTCGATGCGTTGTGAGAGCTCCAGCTCTTCCTCGAAGGTCAGCAACGGTGTTTTCCGGATCTGGCTGAAGTACGACTTCAGTGCGTCATCCTGCTGTCCGATCTTGGCCTTCCTCTTTCCCATGGTCAGCTCCTACCCATACCAAGCAAGAAACGTGCCACCCGCTTCACTTTGAATCCTTGGATGTAAGTGATTGACTTATAACAACTTACAGAATGCCGACTTAGGAGTTCTCCGGCAGGACGCCAATCCGTGCACAATTCCATACACTTCTCGATCCCGGTGTGACGCGAAATCATACAGTAATAATAGTGTTATTGGAGGTTTAGGTCAAGCGGTGGTGTTGAGCGCGGGTGAATCTGTTGCAGCCGGGACAGAAGGAGTGCCGGCGGCGGCTCCGTACTGCCGGGTTATGACCTCTGCAATGCCAAGACTCCCGGTCTGAGCGATTTTTCGAGCATACTCTTCGTATAGCATATCCTGGAATGTTTCCTGAGCCATGCCTCCATAGAAGAGGTCGTTCTCCGGGCGAAGGGTTTTGCGCATCGCGTCAAGCATCTGCTTGACAAAGAGTGCCTCAAACTCCGTGGCAACTTCCTCCAGCTGCCGTCCGGCGTCAGAGGAGAGGGAGGTAATCTCACCTATGGAAGAGAAGCGCGCCATGTTTGCCAACAAAATGTCCACGGTTACCTCTTCAGATTGTTCGCGATGCCAAGCATGGTGTCACTCGTCTGAATCGCTTTGGAGCTCATCTCGTACGCACGCTGCGCAACGATCATGTCCACCATCTCCCGGACAACATCCACGTTTGATGTCTCCAGAAACTTGTGAAGCGTTCGCCCCATTCCGTCGAATCCAGGTTGACCGGCGATGGGGTCCCCCGAGGCGGCGGTCACCTTGAACATGTTCTCCCCAACGGCCTGGAGTCCGGCAGGGTTCACAAAGCGATAGATCTCGAGTTGCCCAACGTCTATGGGATCATCGAGTCCAGGAAGCTTTGCGGTCACACGTCCGTCTTGCGTCACGGTGATGGCATCACGGATGAATCCTTCGGGCATCACCAGCTCCGGCATCAACCGGTATCCCTGGTGCGTGACAAATTGGCCGTTGGAGTCGATCTTGAACGCACCGTCGCGGGTGTATCCGTAGCTTCCATCATACAGAAGAACCCTGAAGAACCCTTCGCCCTCTATTGCGATGTCGCTGACGTTGTTCGTCTCCTGCAGGTTGCCCTGAGTGAATATCTTCTGAGTAGCTCCAACCTTCACACCGTGTCCTACCTGGACACCAACCGGGACAAGCGTCTGCTCGGTGGCCGGCGTTCCCGCGGTCCGCACCGTCTGATACAACAGGTCCTCAAAATCCGGTCTGTTCTGCTTGAAGCCGGTAGTGTTCACGTTTGAGAGGTTGTTGGCTATTGTGTCAATATTGAACTGCTGACCCACCATTCCAGACGCCGCGGTCCACAGTGATCTCATCATATCAGCTTCCTACCTTCCTCATTGCGGTCTCTTCGGCCTACCGGAATCGTATGGCGTTGTTGATCAGCTGCCCGGTTGCCTCATCCTGGCTTTGAATGACCTTCTGGTTTGCCTCATAGGCGCGGTTGACCTCGATCATCTGCACCATCTCCGTGACGACATTCACGTTGCTCGTCTCTAGAAATCCCTGGCGCACCTTCGGACGTCCTTCATCGATGATCGCAGCGTCACCGCTATACTCGGTGGTACGCCACATGCTTGAGCCCTGTTTCCGCAGGTACCGAGGCTCACGAACGTTCACTATCTGCAGACGGTCTACCAGCACCGTCTCTTCCCATTCGTTTTCTCTCATCTGGACCAGACGCTGCGGATCATCCGCATATGTGGCGTTCTCAAACACTCGCCCGTCTTGATCAACCCGGAAGTTGTTGAGCTTGAGTTGCACGTAGCCGTTTTCGCCCAAAACGGGATAGCCCTCTTTGGTCACGAGCAATCCCTCCGGACCAATCTGAAAGCTACCGTTCCTTGTGTAGCGCTCGCCGTAGGGGGTTTCCACCACAAAGAAGCCCTCGCCCTCGAGCGCCACGTCAAAGCTGTTCTCAGTTTCGCGGAGCGACCCTTGAGAAAAGGAGGTGTACACCTCGTTCGTTTCCACTCCGGTGCCCAACGCGCCAACCACCGGCGCCACGTCAAATGATCCATTCAGGGGGTGGCGAATGGGGAACGTCCTCACTCCGTCGTCGTTCATCCGACGCAGAAGCAGCTCAGGAAACGCCTTTTGGATCGCCGTGTCGCGCTTGTAGCCTTCGGTGTCTACGTTTGCAAGGTTGTTCGCAATTGCGTCCAGCCGGTTTTGCTGAACCACCATCCCCGCGGCGCCTGTGTACATTCCCCGAATCACTCGCTCCTCCGTACCGATCCCGGTTACTTCAGATATCGGCGGGAGAGGACCAGTTGTTTATGGAACACAGCCTGAATCGTACGGAAGGTTCGCGCTGCGGCACTGCGGCCGGCGGAGTATGGACAGCCAAGAGAGAGATTCGAACTCTCGACCTGCGCATTACGAGTGCGCTGCTCTACCACTGAGCTATCTTGGCAGCAACATTACAGGGATTGAACTATAGCGAATGCCGGCCCAAATGTTAAGTCCTCGTTGGGTCACAGCAGCAATTCGAAATGTGGGAAAACTGGAGGGAGTTTGGCTTGAGACGAAGGA
>CAYTGY010000128.1:0-1180 GCA_964437265.1 uncultured Spirochaetaceae bacterium
CCGTGCGGCCGCGGATCTCATAGCCGTCAATGATGTCGCGCGCTCCGGCGCAGGATTTGAGACTGACACCAACGAGATGTACCTGCTTGGACCCGAAGGCTTTGAAGAGCATCTGCCGCTTCAGGACAAGCTGGGCATTGCGCAACGGATCATCTCCGTCATCGCCGCACGACTCTAGAACCTGTGGCACGGTTTTTCTTGACTCTAACGGTCAACATGTACAACTTCTCGCCGGGGCTTGTAGGTACAAGTTATGGCGATTACTGGGGCCGAATCGAATAGTGCATCTGGCAGATGGTTTGACGTAGCGCGGGTGCTCGCCGAGCGCAGTCCGCGGTTGTACCGGAAGCTCACCCCCGTTGGCGTTTCATTACTTCGACTCATCGTTCATGAGCGTGGGATCAACACCGCCGCCGCGTGGAGCTCAGGGCTCACCCCCGGAGCGTTTGTAGACGTTGTCTTGAAAAGCCTTGGTATCTCTGTCAGTGCACGTGGAGTCGAGCACCTCACCTGCGCCCGGCGGCCGGTGGTGTGTGCAAATCATCCGTCCGGAGCGGTGGAGGGGTTGGCGCTCATCAGCGTGCTCTGTCAACACCTGGGCACATGCCGAGTGCCGGCAAACGACCTCCTGTGTGCGCTCGAGCCGCTGCGGTCAATCATCGTGCCCGTGCGCCACGGCGCGCTCTCGCGGAACAGCGCGTCGGCATTCGCCACGGCGTTTGCGGGTCACGACCCGCTGCTGGTATTCCCGGCCGGTGTCACCGCGCGCGAGCGGGGCGGGCGGCTTCGGGAGTCGCCGTGGCGCGCGTCGTTTCTGACACGCGCACGCGCAGCCGGCCGCGATCTGCTGCCGGCCGCGGTCAGCGGACGCAACTCGATTCTGTTCTACGCCATTCACAAAGTCCGCCGCTTGTTCGGTATCAGCCTGAATATAGAGATGGCGCTGTTGGTGCATGAAATGTTCCGCCGCCGTGGGGAGACCGTTGTGGTGCAGTTCTTGCCTCCGCGTGCTGTGGGAGGGCGCGGTTCGGCTTCTCGTGAGGAGGACCGCCGGCAGGCCGCAGCCCTTCAGGGTGAGGTGGAACGAGTGGCGGAGTCGATACCAACCCAAAGGAGGAGGTCGTGGAGCGACAATCCGCGGATGCATACCGGGGCCGAATCGCTCGCGAGCTGAGCGAGG
>CAYTGY010000128.1:1190-6258 GCA_964437265.1 uncultured Spirochaetaceae bacterium
CACGCTAATAGCCCATTTCAGGGGATTGGAGATCCATCTGATAGATGGACCTGAGGCCCCGGCCACGCTCGAGGAGATCGGCAGGATCCGGGAGCGAGAGTTCCGACGGGTCGGGGCCGGGCGGGGCGAAGACCGAGATATCGACCGCTTTGACTTGGAGTGGCCATGGTACCAGCAACTGGTGTCGTGGGATCCACAGGCGCTCGAGATCGTGGCCGCGTATCGCGCCATTCGATGTGACTGGGCAATCAGCCACCGGGGGACCGAGGCGTTGCGGACTCACGGCCTGTTTCGCTTTGAAGACCGTTTTGTCTCCGACTACCTCATGCGCGCGGTTGAGCTTGGTCGCTCGGTGGTGAACACCGCGGCGCGCAAGGCGGTGAGCGGGCTCTTCTCCGTGTGGGTTGGGCTGGGCGCCATGGTACGGGAGTGGCCACAAGTCAGGTACTTCTTTGGGAACGTATCACTGTACCGGTCACTCCCTGAAGGCGCGCTGCGCGCAATCGTAGCGTTCCTGCTCTTGCGTCACGGTCTGCCGGAGACACTGGTGCGGGCACGCTCCCCGCTGCCGTGGGTTGCGGAGACCGGTGCAGTCGTGCCCAATTCGTTTGAAGAGATGCAGTCAGTCGTCGCGCAGGAGGGAGGCACCGTGCCGCCAATACTGCTCTCGTACACCAAGGCGCATCCCGGGATGCTGGCCTTTGATGTGGCGGAGGACGCGGACTTTGGTGGGGCGTTTGAGATTGCCATTGCCATCCCGGTTGCCGGGCTGTCCGTGCGGACGGTGCAGCGGTTCATTGCTCCGTACATCTCCAGCAATCCATCGCGGTTCGTGCTCCCTGGTGAGCCGCCACATCGACAGACGGCGTGACGGCGAACTTGCTTCTGGCAATGGCGATCGGCGTGGTGGGAACGTCGGTTATTCACCTGTCCAAGGGGGTGATGAAGCGCGGGCTCTCCCGTCTCCAAGCCAAGGACGAAGACGGCCGGATGCGTGCGCGGGCGATCTATGGTCTGGGGATCGCCATGAACTTCACCAATCCGCTCTGGGTGATCATTGCGAACCGTTTTGCACCTACCGTCTACTACACCTCAATGTACGGATTGGGGCTTATCGCATTGCTTGTCTACTCACGGCGTCGGTTGGGTGAGACAATAACTGAGCGTCAGCAGTTGGGAGTCGGCGTCATTGTACTCGGAACCGTGCTGATTGGTCTGTTGGAGCTCGGGTCGGGCTCGGCATCGCTCTACACAGCGTCTCGATCCCGCGTGCTTCTGATTGCAGGTATCTGGCTGGTGGCTGCACCGGTGGTGGCGCTCACAAGCGGCCGCGCACGACTGGCCGTCCGCGAGTTGCTTTTTGGTGTGGCAGCCGGCGGATTGGCCGCTTTGGAAGCACTGGTCAAAGGCGTGTCGCAAGCCGGTCCGGAAAGCAACACCTTGCTCCCGCAGACGCCCGCCAATTGGGTGCTCTTTGTGGCCAGCTTCGCCGGAGCAGTGGGCGCATTCGGCATGATCCAGTGGGCGTTTCTGCGCTCCTGTCGCGCGTCCATGATGGGCGCGATCTACACCACCACGTACGTCGCATTGCCACTTCTCTTCACCCCTATCGTGACGCGGGGTGGAGTACCGTCCATCGGAGCCGGTGTTGGAGTGGTTCTCTTGACCTGCGGCGCACTGCTGGCGGCAGCCCCTCGTGGCCGGAGAGCGGTATGACTGTATGTATCACACACGAACAAATTGTACACGCTTGTAGCTGCAAGCACTATCTTCCAAACATGAGGGAGGTCGCGAGACTATGGGACAGTACACCCACGACGTAATCATCGTCGGCGGCGGCGCCGGCGGGCTGACCGCGGCGGTTGGTTGCGCGCAGCTTGGCATGAAGACGGCGCTCATAGACAAGGAACGCCTTGGCGGCGACTGTCTCTACTATGGGTGTGTCCCCTCCAAGACGCTCCTGAAGTCGGCATCGGTGTACGCGCAGATGCGCGACGGGGAGCGCTTTGGGGTGCCCAACGGAGAACCCGGGCCCGTGGAGATGGCGTCGGTCAATGCGCGGATTGCGGACGTCATTGCAGAGATTGAGAAGCACGACTCGCCTGAGCGCTTCGGGTCGCTTGGTGCGGAGGTGCTCTTTGGTCACGCCGAGCTCACGGGTCCTCATGAGCTGCAACTCAACGGGGAGCAGCGTCTCTCCGCGAAGCATATCATCCTGGCCACCGGTAGCTCGCCGCGGGTGATTCCGTTCCCGGGGCTCGAGGAGACCGGCTATATCACCAATCTTGATGCGTTCTCGCTCTCCGCGCTTCCGGCCCGAATTGCGACTATTGGGGCCGGTCCCATTGGCATTGAGCTCTCTCAGGCGTTCCGCCGCTTGGGCGCGGCGGTGACGGTTCTTGACATCGCGCCGCAGGTGCTTCCCCGGGAGGATGCCGATATGGCGAAGGTTGTCTCAGACCGGCTCGCTGCGGAGGGCGTACAGACCCGGCTGGGCGCCACCATCACCCGTGTACAGCGGCGCGGGAACGCAAAAGTGATCGCACTCACCGCCGCGGACGGGAGCACCGAAGAGCTTGAGGTCGATGAGATCCTGATGGCCGTCGGCCGGCAGGGCAATACTGCTGGGCTTGGGCTGGAGGCCGCCGGCGTTGCCGTGGAGAAGAGCTTTGTTGTGGTGGACAACAAGCTTCGCACCTCGCAGCAGCACATCCTTGGCGTGGGAGATGTCAACGGGCGCTACCTCTTTACGCACGTTGCAGGCGCGGAGGGTAGTCTTGCCGTGCGCCGTGTGGCGCTTCATGCCGGCGGCTCTATGAGCTACACCAACGTGCCGTGGGTCACCTACACGGATCCGGAGCTCGCGTCTGTGGGGTATAACGAAACACGCGCGGCGGATGCGGGGATCGACTACAAAACGATACTCCAGCCGTTTGGCGCAACCGACCGTGCGCAGGCTGAAGGTGAGACCGCGGGACGGATGAAGATCCTGCTGGACAAAAAGGACCGCGTCATCGGGACGCAGATTGTGGGGTATCACGCAGGAGAGCTCTTGACGCCTTCGCTGTTTGCGGTGGGAAAGCAGTGGAAGGTATCTGCACTGATGGGGCCGGTATTCCCATATCCAACGCTCTCTGAGCTCCATAAGAAGGCGGTCTCCGGCATCATGGCGCCGCGGTTGTTCAATGATACGGTGCGCGGCATCCTGCGGTTTCTCTTCCGCTACCGCGGGACCGCCGGGAAGTAGGGGGAGAGATGGCCAAGAAATCGAATATGCGCGTGATTATTCTGCTTGTGGCCGCCGCAGCGCTGATCACCGCGGGAATCCTGTTGGATGTGAACACGTATCTCCGACAGCTGTTGGACTGGATTCGCGAGCAGGGGTTTGTGGGAGTGCTTGTCTTTGCCGCGGTTTACATCACCGCCACCGTGCTCTTTGTTCCCGGCTCCATTCTTACGCTTGGGGCGGGGTTTGTGTACGGCGTGGTATGGGGAACCGTGTACGTGTCGGTGGCATCCACACTCGGGGCCACGGCGGCATTTCTGGTGGGACGATACCTTGCACGAGACTGGGTTGCGTCGAAGGTATCTGGAAGCCCGCGCTTCAAGTCGATTGACCGCGCCGTTGGTGACGAAGGTTGGAAGATCGTCGGCCTCACACGGCTGAGCCCCATCTTCCCGTTCAACCTGCTCAACTACGCGTACGGCCTCACGCAGGTGAGTCTGCGGGATTACTTCTTTGCTTCGTGGATTGGTATGTTCCCGGGGACCGTCATGTACGTATATATTGGCTCGCTTGCCGGAAGCCTCGCAACCGTTGGAGCTGAGGAACGCGCGCGAACCACCGGAGAGTGGATCCTCTACGGCGTGGGGCTGGTGGCCACCGTTGTAGTCACGGTGTTTGTCACCCGGCTTGCCCGAAAAGCGCTGTCAAAGAAAGTCGATGTGGCGTCTGCACCTGAGACGGCTACGCGCTGAGTCTGCGTAACTCCCGGAGTACCCGGCGCCACCGCGATCCCTCAATGCCGGACAGTGTGCGACGCGTGGCTTGTCGCCACTTGGGGATCACCTCCGCCAACGCAGCGTGGCCGGCATCAGTGAGACAGTAGACCCGAACGCGCCGGTCCTCGCCCCGCTTCTGACACACCAGACCGCGTTTCACCAGGAGATCTATGGTGCGGGAGAGCGTGCTGAGATCGGACCCGAGACGGTTGGCGATCTCAGTGCCGCTCGCAGGCTCACGCCGTCCGATGTTCACCAACAGCGCGAACTGCGCGAGCGACAGGTTGCTGTCGCGGAACTCCTGCTCGTACTCTCTGGTCACCCGTTTGTACGCCTTACCCAGATTGTATCCGGGGCAGATTGCAGTGATGAACTCGAGCTCCTCTGGTGATATGAGTTTTCCCAATCGCCGTCGGCCCGAGGGGTGGACCCGAACCGGTGTCCTTGTGCGTATTTGTATGCCACCCCGACAACCGGGGCGGCGATTATGTGTGCGATGATACTTCACGTATCTACCATACTGTTGCAGCCGCGGCCAGACAATCGACCGCTCCCACGATCACGGTTCATTGAGGCTCCAGTCATACTCGTAGCTGACCCGGCCGGAGTACGAACGCAGACGAGCTGCCGTCTCCCGGTCAACGAACCGCGAGATGTGGTCGATCACGCCCTCAAGGTTCCCGCCAAAATCCTCCATGTACCAGTCAAATATTGAGGAGAGGAGTAGTCGGTTGCCGTCAAAGCGGACGCCGCGCGGATGGTTGGTGTAGGAGCGCGCGGACTCCTCAAACACGCGATCCCAGTTCTCAGCGGAGAGTGGATCCGGATAGAGGTTGGGACATCCGTAGCTGGCACAGTTGACCACGTAGTGGATGCGGGGGTCCTGCCAGATTGGGCGGATGATGCGATGCTCCACGTCGTTGAGCGTGACCGCTTCCCCTTCCACCTCCAGCAGCTCCATGTCCCATGGTCCGGAAGAGAAGACGCCCTGTTTGATGTCCCTGATGGAATCCACCGGATAGTTGTTCAGGATGAGCTGCACGGTAGCGGCGTTGTAGAGGTTGAC
>CAYTGY010000128.1:6268-8789 GCA_964437265.1 uncultured Spirochaetaceae bacterium
CCCAGTACGCGAGTTGCTCATCCCGGTTGAGCCCGGAGACGCGCACACGCTCGAGCTCCGCAATATAGCCGTCCAGAGCCGCCATATCGCCTGCCGTCACCTCTCCGTAGGCGACGCGGTTGACCCCGGATGGGTGATCGGTGATCAGATAGACATCCAGGAACGTCTCCCACGCCGAGTGATCCACCTGTTGGGTGGATCTTGCATCGTGGGCCTCCCATCGCGCCCAGAGCTCCGCTTCCGGCGCGGCGTCCGCTGGAATGGTCAGCAGCACCAGGATCACCGCGCTGCAGAGCGCGGCAGCTCTCTGGTCCACCGTATTCCGAAAACGACGTTTGTCCATCAATTGATTACTTGCATGCACAACCATAGGCAGAATCTCGCTACGCGACCCGCAATGGTCAAGCGATTTCTGTTCCGGGTCGAGCTAGGTACGCGTGAGCCACACGCGCTCGGGCGGGATGTGGATGCCCACGTCATCACCCTCAGTGAAGGTGGACTCACGGTGCGGAGCAACCACCGTCCAGGGATGACCGCCTACGTCAACGGTGTAGCGGACATGCGTTCCCACATACACGCGGTGGGTGATCCGGCCGCGCAGCGTGTTGGGCCGGCCGGGGCTCCACGTGCGTAGCTCGAGTGACTCGGGGCGAACATGCGCGCATGCCTCGCCGTCCGGATGGCCGGATTCGCACACGCGAAGCTCCCCAACGGCCGTGGTCACCAGATCACCGTGCTTGTGCCCATGGAGGTTGTTGTGATTCCCAAAGAAGCGCGCAACGCGGGTGGATGCCGGGCGTTCGTAGAACTCCGCCGCCGCTCCATGTTGCAGCAGCATGCCCTCGTCCAGCATTGCGATCCGGTCTCCCAGCAGCACCGCCTCCTCCTGGTCGTGGGTGACGCAGAGGGTCGTGGTCTGGTTGCGTCGCTGTAGCTCAATGATCACCGCGCGCATCTCCTCCCTCAGATGCCGGTCCAGATTCGCCAACGGCTCATCCAGCAGTAGGACTCGTGGCTGCGTCACCAGCGCTCGTGCCAGAGCTACCCGCTGTCGCTGGCCCCCGGAGAGGCTCGCGGGTCTGCGATGCGCGAGATTGCTGAGCTGCACCGCCTCCAGCTGCTTCTCCGCGGCGCCGATCCACTGCGCCTTTGGAACACCGTGCATCCGTAGCCCAAATCCAACATTGTGCAGCACGCTCATGAACGGGAAGAGGAGGTGATGCTGGAAGACCATCACCGCGCGCCGGTCTTCCGGTGGCACGGTACCTACATCGGTCCCTTCAAAGAACACAGATCCCGACTCCGGAGCAAGTATCCCACTGACTACCTTGAGCAACGTGGTCTTGCCACACCCGGACGGTCCTACAATGCAGAGGATCTCTCCGGCATTCGCCGTGAGGCTCACCAAGGAGAGCGCGGGCTCTGCATCACGCGTGTACCGGACGGTGATCCGTCGGAGCTCAACCTCAGTCATCGCAGTGCCGCGCCTCCCAACGCCAGGGATTGCCCGGAGAGCAGCCGGGCTGCGACGGGAAGCAGCACCAACGCCGGCGCTACAAATACCAGCGCCAGTGCAGCGGTGATCCCGTTGTCCCCCGCGGTAGCAAAGGAGAACAGCAGAATGGGCAGCGTGACTACGCGGCCGCCGCCCACCAGGAGTGTCAGCGCATACTGGCTCCACGAGATGAGAAACACGAACAATGCTCCGGCAGCCACCCCGGGGAGTGCCGCCCGGAGTCCTACGGTGAGGAAGGCGCGAACCGCTCCTGCGCCCAAGGTCCGGGCCTGCCACTCCAGTTCCCGGTCCGCGTGGGTGAAGGTCCCAACCATCACCAGAACCATGTACGGGATGGTGGGCAGGAGGTGTGCCATGACTACGCCTGCCGTGGTATCCGCTACGCCCAACCGGACAAAAAGCACGTGCATCCCCAATGCTACGCTCAACCCCGGGATAATCACCGGAATGAGGAAACAGTACTGGAGAACCGCACGGAGCTTTGGACCCAGTGCGGAGATAACGCGCGCAGCCGGCACGCCAAGCAGCGTAGCCGCGCCGGTCACCCACAACGCAATGCGCAGACTGGTGACCGCTGCGGCGATGGTCATAGAGCCGCCGGCAACATAGCGCCAGGAGCGTGAGCTCAATTGGTCGGGCAGCACGGCGGGAAAGAACCATCCATGGGCCACCGACTGGAGCAGCAGCGGCAGGAAGGGGGCCACCACAACGGTCACCATGACCGCAAGGAGCAACCGGTGTGGGAGCCGAGTACCGCCGGTGATCTCCCCGGTGGGTGGCCCGCTACGCACGGCTTCCTCCGCGAGTAAGCAACATCCGGTACGTCACAATCAGCACCAGCGAGACTACGGCGATGAACAGCGACATGGCCATCGCTCGCGGCCGCATCATCAGATCCACGTCCGAGTAGAGGCGATACGCCAGGACACTGAGCATGCTCGGATACCGACTCCCGAGCAGGAGGGGTACCTCAAACGCGCCAAATGAGAATGCGAAGATGATGAT
>CAYTGY010000129.1:0-8788 GCA_964437265.1 uncultured Spirochaetaceae bacterium
ACAGTAACCGATCCGAGAAAAGTTGTCCAGCCCTATGGGGGACGCGAATGCTTACTGATGATACCACCTAAAGTGTTGCGCTGTATACGGTTGAGCGGTCGTCAGGAAGCCCTATCTAGACGGCCACACAACGATACAACTCCGGCAACTCCTCACGCAACGGATCGATCTGTTTCGCCGAAAAGCCCAGATGTGAGTGCGCGCGCCATCCCTCGCCAAACGCGCACGCGGGTCGCGCCAATCGACCCACCGACGCGGACATGTCTCGCATCGCTTGAAGATAGGAGTCGAGCCCTTGGGTTCTGTCCAGCCACTCCTTCTGACTGCGGTGTTGCGCCAACATGGCCTCTTTCCTGTCGATGACGGAGGAAACGTCGATCACGAATGCAGGAGAGACAGGCCCATTCAGAGCTGTCACCAACCCGTGTGGCATTGCATGATAAAGTGCAACGTCCTTGTCCACCGGATGTACTGCGGGTGAAGTCTCATAATTCGGCATCCCTCTTGTGAACGCGGCCCCTACGGCAAGACGACAGGCGGTCATGTGATCCTCCATGTAGTCCTGCGGCGAAGCGATGAGAAGGACGTCCGGAGCAACTTCTCGAACCACTGCCGCCAAACGCGTCAGGAGTCCCGGAGTGTAGAATAGCTCCATATCATGCGCAATGCTCGGGTGCATGACTCCACCGAGCAACGCGACTGCACGTGCGGCCTCCTCCGCCCGCAACTGGGCGGTTTCCGAAGGCCGCAGATCCATTGATCCGCAGTTCCCGTCGGCGATAGTCATGTAGTGCACCTCCCACCCTCTGTCACGGAGAAGCAGAAGCGTTCCTGCCATCATGAACTCGATGTCGTCGGGGTGTGCGTGTATCGCAAAAACTACCTGTCCCATAGCACCTCCCTGCTCTGGCTCATTGCCTCAGTCGCGGATCTCCTCAATGTCCGGACTCCGGGACACTCCGCTTGTCGGCGGAGGATCCGACGGTGACCTCGTCGAACGCAGACAGCAGACAGCGCCGGTCAAGACGCCCCTCATCGAATCGCAGATAAAGCAAGTGCAACACTGTGTCAGAACTCCGTCCTGTTTCCTGCGGCCACCAGTCAGAGAGCCGCCACCGGGTCTATCAGGCAGACCCCGACGTACGTGGCGACGTCGCCCGAACGGATCCTTTTGAGCACACGACTCAGTCGCATCCGTATGCTTGCTTTGTCCATCACGCGATCTCCCTAGACGAAACCGTCCCGTCCGGCTCCTTCAGGCTGAACAGCTCCTGCACTCCATCTATCAGCTCCGACGAAGGCAGCGCCAATGCCGTACGGCGCTTCCGACGACGCGGTCCCGAACGCGATTCCGAGACATCGGTTCCCGTGCCTTGCAGCTCCCTCATCCCCATTACCGCAGCCTTCCGTTGCGATACCAGCAGTTGCATCTCAGTTCGACGGCTCAGGGCGAAAACGAAACGAGTAGAGGTCCGCATCTTTCATGGTGAATCGGATACGGACCGGTCTACCTGCGTATCTGGCCACATCCGGGTTGCGGTGCCACGTGACCATCCTCGCAATCTCATCACCGGTTATGCGGTCGCAATCGGCCTCGGCGACGCCCGGCAGTGCCACACCCGATTCATCTTGTAGTTCAACCACTATGTGCCCTCCGGCTCCCGTGGAATAATTGATCTCTAGAGCTGCACCCTGAAAGATGACCGGCTTCGTGCTCATCGCACCGCCAGCGTAGGGTGCGTTCACCGATGCAAACCCGTCCGTCCGCAGCGTCAGTCGCTCGAGGTAGGCTCCGGGCTGGGCGTAAGAACGATTGACGAAAATCGACATCTCGTGGTCGCCGGTCGGAACGATCCCCGCAGCGGCATAGTTGTTGCGCGAAGCCCAGTTTCGGCGATCCAGACCAGGGCGCACAAATCCCTCTAGGAAGGTTCGATCGAATACGGCTTGCCCACGACTGCTCATCAGCACCGTCTCCGCACAGTCGTGCCAGTACCCCACTCCTCCACAGCTCTCGACTCCCAATTTCGTCGCCTCCTCATCACCGAGCACCGTACGATCAGGCACGAATCGCGCGGCGAGTGAAACGTAGATGTGCGGGGCGCGAAAATACGGAGTCGTCTGGTTGATGTAGAAGTGCTCAGCACCCGCATCGCCGAAATCGATCACCTCCCGATCGCTCCACACACGGAAATCGGTCGAGGTACTCCGTGCGATGGTCCGGAAACCCTCCCTCCAAACCCGGAAGTAGCAGACATAGCACCTTTCAGCGACCGACCAAAAAGCGAGGTTCTGCGAGTCGAAGGAGGCCTGATCGTCTGGGTGGTTTGTGATGACATGGTCATCCCACATGCGCTTCCAATTGATGCCGTCGGATGAGCAGAACGCATGCAGACCGCGAACTCCCGCCAACGCCTTGAAGCGCATTGCCGGATCAACACCGGGGTTCGTGTCCAGAAACGGGCTGAAATTGTGGGAGGCTTCGCCGCCCAACAGGACGACGTTGTTGTCCCAAGTCCCGTATAGCTGGACGAGTCCGAGTGTCGGCTTGGTCCACTCTATGCCGTTGCTGCTTCCAGCAAGGCACGTAACTTGATTGGGGTTGGTGTCGCTGGGCACGTGATCTACTTGGTGGTTGGCACGGTAATACGCACGATACGAGTCACCATCCTTCAGAACACTCACGTAGCCGCAGAACGGGCCTTCCCAGCGCTTTCCGTACCGCAGTGCAACTCCTGCAGGTTGCGGAGTCTGAAGTCTGAGCGACGCGTCTTCCAGCGTGTCGATCACGTGACGGTCGATGAACAGCTCTCGCCCGCTCCCAATGTTTACAGCCTGGCTCATTGATTTCTCCTTACGTCTCCACCTACTCCAACTCCAGTTGAACAGTGGCGTTTCCGTTCACATGACTCCCTTAAGGACGCCCGAATAGCCGACGGCCAAGAACCTGGGTGTAGAGCAACGCATCGAAGACGTCATCGACCTCGGCCTCCAGCGCAAACGCGTGGTCCTCGACGGTCTGCCACTTCCGGTCGGCACCCGATAGTCCCCCTGCAGCCGCAACCAGAGCGTCCGCCAACAACTCCGTAAGCTCAGCGTGTTGAACAAGCCTGTGGATCGCGGCACGACGCACACCGGTGGAGTCTTCCACCAGTCGTTCTTTCGGAGCTGTATTGACGAAGTCTCGAGCCAAGACGCGCGCCTCTTCAAAAGCAGGGACGTTCTCCGCAGTGAGGGCGCTCGCTTGCCCGGACAAGAGCGGCTCGAACAGCTCGGAGAGCCGTTCGAGATATGCGCGGATCCCAGCCGCCTGTTCCCCGAAGGAAGCAGTAAAGTATTCGTCGCAGATATCGTCGAAGCCACGATCACGGTCCCAGAGCGTTGCGGCGAGCACGTACATCGCCAATCCTGTCGGAAATGATGCCCGCTGGACCTGACAGCTCATGTACCCGTTTAGCTGCAACCCCGTCAGATTGGCAACGTCGGTATGGAGCGTTCGAGACAATGAGATCAAGCCGGGATCAAGATAGTGGTCCCACATGAGATGATAGTCAAAGTCGAAGGAGTCGCCGCCGAACTGACTCTGCCACGCCCGAAGGTACGCAACGTTCGCCGCAGGAGAAGCGGGGAAGGTAAGTCGATTGCGGACATACTCTGAGGGCAACTCGGCAGGGGCAAGGCCGGCGACATTGGAGGGTTCGCCCGGTCCGTCCAACGCCGGGAAGGGCTCGCTGTAGGTTCGCGTGATCGGCGCGAACATCAGCACGAGGCGGTCCGACTCCACCAGCTTCACGGTCTCCGGAGGCCAGAGGAGGTCCACGTAGACAAGGAAGACGATTTTCGTGTCAACTCCGGCCGCGTCCAGGCGGGTGCACAACCTATTCAGCATCATGACATAGAAGTCCGCCGGGCGTGCCCGGCGGCACGCATCGCACTCACAGTGGTTATTCATGCCGTCGGCGAGCCAGAAGTGAAGGTACGAAACCTGCGGGTGGGCCACCGCATAGTCAACAATCGCCTCGATCATGGTGTTCTGAACTGCTTCATTTGAGTAGCAGAGGTTCGTGTTCAGTGGAATGCCACCATGAAGCCCCCTCCGTCCGTCAATCTGAGCGAAGTAGTCCCGCACGCCCTCGGGAATTGGATCGGTATGCTCCCGCCACTCAAGAACCGGAATCCCAAAAGGTTCACACGTCCAGCCATGGCCGACAGCGTGGAGATGGAGCCCACGTTTTTGTATGTCCTTGGTCAGGCGTCCCACGATTCGGCGTGCATCGTCCGGGCCAAACTCACCAGGAGCCGGCACAACACCGACGTCGTCACAGTGCCGGGTGTACCATCGTTCGAAGAAGGGATACCCGTCCCGAAACTGGATGAAGTAGGCGTTCATCCCAACGCGAGGCAGCCAAGTGACCACATCGCGCACGTGTTCGTAGGACGCCGCGCCCTCAATGCAGACGCCGCGGTGACCGTACGTCGGTTTGCCCGACACACGGACGTGCCGATTTGGAAAGCCCGGCGGCGGCGGCACCTCACCGCTTTGTCCGGGATGAAGCCACCGATAACCAATAGCATGAAGTAGCCGATAGGCCGCCATGAGCGTGCTGCGCGGATTGGACCCACACACCACACCGGAGGCACCTTCTCCGCTGAAGATGACGTCCACAAGGATTTCATCGACGAACGGGTCTGGAGCGGGGATTTGGTCCGAACTGATGTTCAAACTCTCCAGATCGGAGCACGAGCGCATCGCTGAAGCTTCGCCAACAAGCATCTCACCGATACGAGCGATGTCGCAGGTCACACCGAACGCCGCATGAAGGCAGCGGGCGATCTCTTGCGCTGCATACGTGACAGTATCCGTCGAGTCGTCAATCGAAGATTGGTGGACCGTACCGATTCGTATCTTCCTATTCGGTGTGCTCGTCACCTTCACTCCTCCGCATCGTTGATTTCGCCACTACCGGATCGCTGTTGTCTTGACGCGCGCGACGGAGACTGTCTTCCTTCTGATACTTGCTGGGAGATACGCCGGCCCGCTTGCGGAAGAACTGCGCGAAGTACGAGGCGGAACTGAAGCCACACCTGCGAGTGACCTCGGCGACCGTCATCGCGGGACGAACAAGGAGCGAACACGCGTGTTCGAATCGCAGTCGGGTAACGTAGTCCGAAAAATGTTCGCCGGCTTGGTCGAAGAACAAGCGCGAGAAGTAGGATGGGTTGTAGCCGGACACCTCCGCAACACGGAGGAGTGAAAGACCACCGTCCTCAATGTGCTCCTTCACGTAGGCCCGTATCCGCTGAATTACCTGTTCCGCGCCCCATCCGGCGCGCTCAAGTCGCAAGCGGCATATCTGTCGACCCAGATCGAGGTACCACAGGATCCGCCGCCCCTGTTCTTCACTCGAATCCGGACGCCACAGATGACGATCCTTCGGGTCGACGGACAACTGTTCCGACAATCCCAAGTCCTGCGCCACGGAGAGGATGAGAATCAACAGCGACGTGTGTTGTTCGATCGTTAGCCGACGCCACCGCCCGTCTGCACCGGTGGTTAGTTGCGTGTACTCACGCTCAAATTCCTCTTCTCCCCCTCGGCGAAGAATCGTGTCCAATCGATTCAGGTGCAGTGCGAACCCGCTCGTCGCGACCGACGGGAGTGTTGCGTCCCGATCCAGGATTCTCTGCAGCCAGTAGTCGTCGATCACGACTCCCTCGGGACTAGCGCCAAGCGTCTCAAGCAGCCGCCACAGCTTCTTGAGGTCCGTCGGCAGATCCCTGCGCCGACAAAGGCCGGGCCCAATTGCAAAGGAGACTACAATTCCGTCGCTCAACCGCAGCTCCTCCTGCACGACACACATCCCCGCCCGAGTGTACCGAAGGAAGTCGCCGGGACGAGTCTTCTCGACGTCTTCGCGGGGTTGTACCAGGATAGCAATATACCCGTTGAAAAGGAGTGTGTGCGCGACATGGGCTTCAGGAGCCAGTTCGCGACAGACCAGAGCTTCACACGTCGCGATCCAGCGACTGTCGAACACGCCCGATCGATCCGGGTCAGAGCCCGGCTGAACGTGACCAAGCACAAGAAGCAGAGGCCCGTCGGGGTCGATTTCAAGTCCGATTTCCGAGACGCTTCGCCACAACGGGACCTCTTCCGGCAGGTATCCCCGCACCATGTTCGCCAAGAACTCCTGCTTGATCACGGGCAGCAGTTCGCGCAGGCGGTTCTCGGCCGTCAACCGGACCTTCTCTCGCTCAGCGTCCTTCCGACGGTGGTCAAGAGCACGGTGAACGGCCGAGACGATGGCGTCATCCGCTTCGGACTTGAGAACGTACGCGTCGAATACCGTGGAGCGAGAGGCTTCCTGGATATAGTCGAAGCTGTCATATCCAGTGAGCATTATGACCCGACACCGGGGCCAGCGGCTTTCTACAGCCCTAATGAGCTCGAGTCCGTCCAGACCGGGCATCCGGATATCCGACACCACGACGTCCATACGCGAACGGTACATGGCATTCATGGCCTCGGATCCTGACACGGCTCGATAGATGCCCACATCGTCGGGAAGAGCCGCCTCGAGAAGCTGCGATATCCCTTCAAGGATGGTGGGTTCGTCGTCTACGACGAGGATTTGGTACATGCGACGTCGTCCTTCTTGATGACCATGCGTACCAGCAAGCCGCCGGTTTGACTCCGATCTATCGCCATATCTCCGACGCCGCTCAACTGCAGCCGCCGACGAACGTTCAGAATGCCGGTCGAGCTGTTCTGCGGACCGTCGGGATCGCTGACTTGCCGAATCTTCGCAATGTAACCGTCGCTGTGTGGGTGCCCGTCATCTTCGACGCACACCACGAGGAGCTCTCCCCGCTCCTCGAATCGGACTTGGATGCGGCCGCCCTCTTCGCGCTCTTCCAATCCGTGCACGTAGGCATTCTCTATCAACGGTTGAAGAATGAGCTTTGGTACCGGCCGTTCAGCCCATTTGCCGGGAACCTCGTCGATCGTGGCAACAACACGATCGCCGAATCGGATCCGCTGGATATCGACGTATGCCTGAGCATGGCGAACTTCCTGTCCAAGCGGAATCAGTTCGGAATCGGTCTTCGTAATGTAGCGGTAGTACTCACTCAGCTTCCGGCTCATTTCGTCGACACCGTCCAAATCGCCCATCTTGGCCATGCGGCGAACGTGGCAGAAGCTGTTGTACAGGAAGTGCGGGTTGATCTGCGACTGAAGGTGCCGGAGCTCAGCCTGCTGCTTGGCGATAGTGCTTAGGTAGACCTCCTCGATGGCACCGCGCAGCCGAGCCGTCATTCCGTTGAACGCAGCATAGACGAACGCGAAGTCATCTTCGATGTCATGGTCTAGTGACAGCAGATTGTCGTGTTCCAGTTCGGCGAATGCATCAATCAGGCGCGCGAGCGGCTTCCGAACGGCGGCATCGACGATGAAGACAAAGGCGACGAACGACGCCACGGCCACGCACGTCATCACGACGAGCCAGACGCGGTAGCGCGTCGTGTTCATCGACAGTGCCCGCTGAGGGATAAACACAGAAAGCTCGCCGCAGATGTTTTCTATCGGATTCGAGAACCAAACGTACCCGGCAAGTGCTCGAGTGGCTCCGGGAACGGCGTCCTCGTTCAACAGACGCTCTCGAAGGTCGTCGAAGCCCTCAATGTCAGTCCCGACCGTGGCAACGACACTCCCGCACGACAACACCCCCGCCCGGAGGCCGGCGATGCCGGAGACGTTTTCCAGCATGCCTTCAATCGCCGGCCCACCGATGCGCAACACGAGCAAGCTGTCGAACACTGAGGCCGGCTCGCCGAGTGCTCGACGCGTGAGCGGTACAACGAAGTGAACGTCGCCATGATACGTGAAAACTCGCCCTGATGCGCCGGAGGTCATGTATGAGTCAATGAACTGCCGATCCTCACTGCTCATCTCACGGTAAAAGATGTCCGTGGACACGACTCGATCCAGAGAAGTCACGTACAGAGAGGCTGACTCCGCTAGCAGACTGACGTATACCAAAGCGGCAAGCATCCGGTTGGTGCCCCTTACCAGCTTGACGATCTCGGTCATCTTGTCGAGGCTCCGCATGCTGACCAGCTTGCGCGTATCGTAGTCCTGAGCGACCACGTTCAGCATCTCGTGCAACCGGTCCGCGTCCTGCTGAATAGTCGACGAGACCATCCAGAATCGCGCGCGAGTGGAGCTCAGGAAATGCGCCCGAACCTCAGCCGCCTGCCGTACCACCAATGCGATTCCGATGGCCGATATCGCAAGAATCACCACGGAGAATGCACCTATCATTCGACCGCTTACGCGCAGCGGACGGCTACGCCCGGGCGCCCCACGTGCCCCCACCGGAGTGGCCCCGGACTCTTTCATCCCTTCACGCTTCCGATGACGATTCCCTTGATGAAGTATCGCTGCAAGAACGGATACACCAGAAGAATTGGCACGGTTCCCATGAATATCTGAGCGATCTTGACGGTCTTGTTGCTAAGATCACGATACCGTACCAGGTCATCCTCCGTAAATGCGCGCCTGTTCGTAAGCTCGGCCTGCCGCACGAGCGTGGACAGATACGTCTGGAGCGGGTACCTACGCGGCGAGTTCATGTAGATGTAGCCGTCGAACCAGCTGTTCCAATGGTGCACTGAGATGAACAAAAGAATCGTTGCAATCGCAGGAAGCGACACCGGCAAGTATATTCGCGCAAGAATCTGTAGGTGTCCGGCTCCGTCCATGATGGCAGCCTCCTCAAGTTCCTTC
>CAYTGY010000130.1:0-8761 GCA_964437265.1 uncultured Spirochaetaceae bacterium
AAGCGGAGAAACTGACGGCGCTACAGCGTTGCCAGCAACTCGCGGGCCTTTGTCAGGTTACGTTCCTGCCCGTCGGTCCGCACCGGCAGATCCTGAAGCAAGTCGATCATCCGTCGCAGCAGGTCCTCGGCCTCCTCCCGGTCACGCATATCCGGGATCTCTATAGTGCCCTCATAGAAGAAGCCACGCTCGAGCTCGTTGTCTGCAGTGCGATACGAGCGCGCCTTCTTTGACTGCTCGCCGGATCGCTTCCGTGAGTCCCAGTTGCGCTCAATCATGTGGCCGGCGAGCTGGATGTAGAAGTCGTACTCAAAGTCTTCCTCTTCACCGGTTGCGTACTGCGCCTCAAAGAGATCAACCGAGCGCCTGGCCAGACTAACCGCATAGTCGTCGTTACCAAAAGAGATGAAGCCGGGGACCTGTGCGTACAGCTGTCCCAAGACGTAGTAGGAATCTGCATGCTCGGGCTCAATCTCAATTGCGCGGCTCAACAGGTCCCGCATGTCGCCGGCACGAAACAGTGAGTTGAGGACACCCTTGGTCTGGCCCCACTTGCCGACGTTGGCGCTCTGCCAGTAGTACGAGAGGTGATTGCGCGGATCAGCCTGAACCGCCTGAATCCCGTACTGCTCGCCCTGCTCAAACATGGGGAGAAGCTCCCCATCAGAAGCGCCGGCGTCCTTGCGTTGATCACCGTAGTTCAGCGTGGCGCGGGCAAGACGCCAGTACACCTCAGCGCGCTCGGCGCCCGTGTTCGCGTCCGACAACGCGTCCTCGAGCGCACTGATCGCCTCCTGCGGCCGGTCCTCGTCCACCAGGTCATCCGCCTGCTGAATATTCACCAGCAACTGTGCCGATGCCATTCCGGCAAACAGAAGCAGCATCAACAGCACCAGGGATACTCGTTGCATCACGCACCTCCGGCGGCAATAGTAGGTGCGCTGAGGGCCATTGTCAACGATTCGGCGCTGAGTATAATCGCTCCTCGTGGCCGTTCCCATTCTGCCCATACTCTACACGACCATGCAACTGGGACTCCTGATGGGTCTTGGGTACATCCTGCGTCGGCGCGCCGGATTCTCTGAGGCGTTCTTCTCCGGCTTGAGCCGCCTGGTGGTCAACGTCGCGCTCCCGTTGTACTTCTTTGTCCGCATGAGCCGGGCGGACCTACCGGTAATCCGGGGGGCGGCAGTGATGCCGCTGCTCGCGGTCCTGATCATTGGGTTGGGGTTTCTGGTGAGCGTTCCGCTCTTCGCGGCGCTGGGCTTCACCGCATCCGACCGGCGCGCCGGTGTTGCACTCTCGTCGTTTGGGAACTCGGGCTATATACCGCTGACCCTGGCGGAGCTCCTGCCGGCTGCGGTCCCCGCGGTGATGGAGCGCTACGGCTCAGAGCTTAGCCCCGTCTACATAGGCGCTTATCTGTTTGCGATGAGTCCCATCCTGTGGTCGGTAGGGAACTTGATTCTCACCAGCGCCACGGGCGCGGGGGTCCAGGGCATCACCGTACGCAAGATCATCTCTCCGCCGCTACTGGGGATCATCAGCGGCCTGCTGGTACCCATCTCCGGCCTACAACCGCTGTTCACCAACCCGCAGCTGCCGTTTGGTGCAATTGTCGGCGCGGCAGAACGGGTAAGCGCGCTCACCGTACCGCTGGCGCTGTTCACTCTGGGGGCGTTGATCGCGAACCTGGTAGAGCAGGAGGAACCGGCAGAGCGTCTGTGGCCCATGGCAATCGCCGTCACGGGGGTCCGGCTGCTCGTGATGCCCGCGCTCTTCTATGCGCTCTATGTCTTGGTTCTGCGTCCACTCGCCGCAGCCCCGGTTGTGGTATTCGTGGCCTTTCTGGAGATGCACACCCCACCGGCCGCGAACTTCTCCGTCATGGCCGGGAGATCTGGTGTGAATCGTGAGCACACCGCCTTCTCCATGTTGGTGAGCTACGCAGCGTTTGTGGTGCTGATGCCGTTCCTTGCCGCACTCTTCCTCACGCTTGTCCGGTAGCTCACGGCGTCAGGCGGAACCGGGAGACAGCGCGTGCATGAGCTCAGCCACCTTGGGCGCACACAGGGCCGCGATCTCATCCAGAAACCGAGCGTCAGCGTCACCAAATGCGGCGGGCCGGTGCGAATCGATGTCCACTTCGCCGATGAAGACCGGCTGTCGGCCGTGGGTCTGCGGGGCGAAGACCGGCACCACCATCTCCGATTGTACGTTGATGCTGCAGGCCAGGTAGTTGTCCTGCGCCGCAACGTCATCTACCCGGAACGTCCGCTCGGAAACCGCCGACTGGCCGCAGATGCCGCGCCCGTAGGCGATCCGTATGTGCTCAGTCGGCTCACCCTGAAACGGCCCCAGGACCAGGAGGCGCTGCTCCGGGACGGCAATGTAGAAGCCAACCCAGTCGTAGCCGTCCAGTTCCTCTGCGATGAGGATGCAGACCCGCTGGAGCGCCCCGCCGGCATCATCATGCCGGCGGAGCTCAGCTACGCGAGCCACCAACGACCGGTGTTGATCCTCACGAATCATAGCGCGGTCTACAGCGTAATGTCCGCAGACGCACGGTCCCGGTGGTAGCTGGTGAGGTCATCCGCTCCGTTTTCACCGTAGGCGAGGATCACCTTCACCGCGGCGCCCGGTGTCAGCGGCTGATCGTACTCGTCGCCACTGTCAAGCGGGATGGAAAACTGCAACGTCGTGGTCCCGTCTTGCTCGGAACCGCCCAGAACCGTGACGTCGACGCTCCCACCCAACTCGCTGTCCTGTGCGTGCTGAATCATGGTGGTTCCGAACTGGTCGGTGACTACTACCTCGTCATCGGCCACGTACCCAATGAGGATATTTGCGTCCTTCATGGCTCGCGTCGGCGCAAACCCCACCGCCACCCACCCGGTTGTGGGGGCGGACACTGATACCTCGAGTGCATCGCCGTTGACCCGCCACTCTAGTGTGATGTTCCGTACCGTTACGGATGCGCCCCCGGTTTCTTCCGTCCCCGCGGCGCGCTCCGCCGGAACATCCTGTTCGCCCGACGCCTCACTTTCGCCGGAGGAGGCAACCTCCTGCTCATCCGCTTCCGCATCACCGGAGGCGTTGGCATCACCGCACGCGGAGAGCACCAACACGAACGCAAGCACCACGCCTAACACCGAACTCCGTTTCACATCTTCCTCCAAATGCGTTGTGACAACAACGCGATTTGCTCTATACTCTCGATTCCAAAGCACCCCATACATACTAAGGCTAGGAACCATGATCAAGATAAATCCGCACTACGCCAAACTTCAATCCTCATACCTCTTTGTTGAGATCCAGCGGCGCATAGACGCATTCAGGCAGGAGCATCCGTCCGCGACGCTCATCACGTTGGGCATTGGTGATGTTACCAACCCACTGACGCCCAGCATCGTCGCGGCGTTCGCCGCCGGGGTAGAAGAGCAAGGCGGCGCGGATTCGTTCCGTGGGTACGGACCGGAACAGGGGTATCCGTTCCTCCGCGAGGCAATCGCCGCCCATGACTTCGCATTGCGCGGCTGCCCAATTGCCGCCGACGATGTCTTTGTCAGCGACGGAGCAAAGTGTGATACCGGCAACTTCCAAGAGCTCTTTGCCACCGACATCACGGTAGGCGTCGCGGATCCGGTCTACCCGGTCTACGTGGACACGAATGTGATGGCCGGTCGTACCGGAAGGCGGTCCGGCGGCACCTATGAAAGACTGGTCTACCTGCCGGCAACGCGGGAAAACGGCTACGTTCCGCCGCCGCCGGAAGAACCGATGGATCTCATCTACCTCTGCTACCCGAACAACCCTGCCGGCTCAGTGGCCACACACGCTGGGTTGGCCGCGTGGGTTGAGTATGCGCATCACCACGGGGCGCTGATTCTCTTTGACGCCGCCTATGAGGCGTTCATCCGTGACCCGGACCTGCCGCACAGCATCTATGAAGTGGACGGGGCGGATCAGGTGGCGGTTGAGTTCCGGAGCTTCTCCAAGACCGCCGGCTTCACCGGGACGCGCTGCGCCTACACGGTGGTGCCGCGTGCAATCACGCTTCCGGACGGCTCGGGCGGGACGGTACGCCTGCACGATCTCTGGAACCGCCGGCAGTCCACCAAGTTCAACGGCGTCTCCTACCCGGTCCAGCGGGCGGCGGCCGCGGTCTACTCACCGGAGGGTCAGGCTGAAACGCGGGCGCTTGCGGACGGGTATCTGGCGAACGCAAGGAAAATCCGCGACACGTTTGTAGAAGCCGGCTACGAGGTCAGCGGCGGTCTCAACAGCCCGTATGTCTGGATTGCCAGTGGCGGCGACTCGTGGGAGTTCTTTGACACACTGCTGCGCAAGGCGCACGTCGTGGTGACTCCAGGGGTAGGATTTGGACCGCACGGTGAGGGATACATCCGCATCAGCGGGTTCAACTCCGCCAACGCGGTTGACCAAGCGTTGGAACGGATCCGGGCCCACGGTATCTAGCCGCCCCCACCACCCGGCCTTGACCGCGTTGAGGATAACCGGCTATTGTGGTCAGGTAATCCAACAGAAGACTGGAGCGGGAGGTCAGGTGGGCAAGCGCTTTGTCCCTATCACCCGGCGGGTGAACATCATTCTCATTGTCGTCTTGCTCATCGGCATTGGCGGCATCAGCGTCTACTACGCCGGACGACTGTTCACCACCATCTCAGCGGCAACCGACACCACACTGAACACCAACGCGGACGTCATCTATGAGTCCATAGAAGCGCTCATGATCAACGGTGAGGCGGACGTCGCGGAGAGCTACTTCCGTAACCTCCGCGACACCGGCCAGGGACATGAAGTGGTTCTCTACCGGAGAGACGGCGTGCGAGCGTTCCAGGACAATGAGACCATAGAAGCGGTCAACCGGCGCACCGGTACACAGCTGTTTGCGCCGCGGGCGGCGCCGGATGACCAGCCGATGACCCGCACTGATGACCTATTCATGCAGGCATCGAGCGTACCTGCGTTTCCACAGCAGTTTCAGGAGATCGTGGACGAGCGCTACTTTGTGCATCGCTATGAGCCGTTGATCAACACACCGCGCTGCGTCAGGTGCCACGGCACGGACCACACGGTTCGCGGGGTGCTTGACATCCGCACGGAGATCACCGGAGAGATTGTCCGGCGAAACACAACCGTGATCACCGCGGGGTCGCTGTTTCTTGGCGTCGTGGTGATCATCTCCATCGTGCTGTCTCAGTTCCTGCGTCGGGCGGTGATTGCGCCGGTGAAGCGCGTCGGCGCCGTCTGTGCGGGCGTCACCGGCGGCGATTTCTCCCAGCGAGTCACCGTATCCGCAAACAATGAGATTGGCAGATTGGGAGAGACCGTGAACACCATGGTGGAAGGTCTGCACGAGCGGTTCCAGCTGGCCAAGTACGTCTCATCCACCACGCTCGTGAGTCTGCGTGAAGACCCAACCGGACGGACGGAAGAGGTCACGCTCCTGTTTAGCGACATCCGCGGCTTCACCGCATACTCTGAGCGCACCCCGGCACGTGTTGTGGTCACTTCGCTCAACCGGTTGCTCAACGTCCAGACCAAGATCATCATCGAATGTGGCGGGGACGTGGACAAATACGTGGGTGATGAGATTGTGGCAATCTTTGCCTCAGAGCGTGGCAGCGATCAGGCGTGCATGGCGGCGATCCGCATTCAGGAGGAGCTACGCACCGACGACTACGGCGGTCTGCGGGTGGGGATTGGCATCAATCGTGGTGACGTGATTCTGGGTATGATTGGCAGCGAGCAGCGGGCGGACTTCACGGTCATTGGCGACAATGTCAACACCGCGTCCCGCTTCTGCGATGCGGCGGGCCCGGGGGAGATCATCATCAGCGAATCGGTGCGCGAGTCCATTGCAGGGGAGGCCTCGCTTGACGGACCGTACCGGGTCCGCGTCAAGGGCAAGGCTGACTCCCAGCGCGTGCACAAGCTGGTCGGCTTGGTCACCGAGTGTGAGCCGGTGGACGGCCCGTCCGACGGGACGGCTGACGCGGCGGAGCCGCCGGGAGGCACCGCGTGAGACACGCATGGTTGGCACTGGCGGCGGCAGCGGTCGCGGTGCTCGCCGGCTGTGAAGAGCCGGTGGAGCGCTTCATCCCTGAGGGCTACACCAGTTGGGAGCGGACGACAACTGAGGACCTTACGGAGCCCATCCCCGGCCATCCTCCGGGACTGCGGAGGATCTACATCAATGACGTGGGGACAGAGGTGGCGGTAGAAAAAACCGCGTCCACAACGCGATGGGAGTACCCGGTTGGGACCGTGGTCATCAAGGAGAACTACCTCTCCAACGAGCCCGCGGAGGGCGAGCAACCGGGCTTCCTCTACGCCATGGTCAAGGCTCCCGACGACGATCGCTCACGCGGCGGGTGGATATGGATCGCAAGACCGTACGACGGCGAAGAGGAGCGGATATTCGATAATGAGTTTTGCGTCACCTGCCACGCAGACGCGAACGAGGTGCAGACGAGTATTGCCCGCCCCAATACCGCGGGAGACTACCGGGACTACCTCTTCTATCCGTACGAGCCCTAGATCATGTGCCCCATCTTGAGCTTCTTTGTCTCAAGGTAGGTGTGATTGTGCTGATTCGGCGCGATCACAATGGGAACACGGCGCGTGATCCGAACGCCTTCGGCCTGGAGCTTGGTGATCTTGTCCGGATTGTTGCTCAACAGTGCGATTGATTCGATCTCCAGCAGTGTGAGAATGCGCGCGGCAACCGCGTAGTCACGGGCCTCCGCAGGGAATCCCAGGAACTGATTTGCCTCAATGGTATCAAGACCCAGATCCTGTAGCTGATATGCCTTGATCTTGTTCAGCAGGCCGATCCCCCGGCCCTCTTGCTTCATGTAGACCACCGCACCGTAGTCGCATCCGGCAACGTATTCAACAGCCGCCTCGAGCTGCTCACGACAGTCACAACGGAGGCTCCCCCACACGTCGCCGGTGTGGCACTCTGAGTGGATTCGCACCGGTACGTCCTCACGTCCGCGGAGGTCCCCCCGCACGAGCGAAGTGTGCTCTTTGCCCTCCCTTCCGTCGTAGAAACCGTAGAGCTTGAACTCGCCGTATCTGGTGGGAAGCTGAGCGGATGAGACCAGCTTCACGTCAAAACTGGTCCGCGTGCCGTGGATCAACCTCGGCGTGTAGTCCTCCTCCAGGAAATCCGGTTCTCCGCTGAGCTTCTCTCGCAGCGACTTGAGCCGCCGTGACGTGGGTCTGTATGTGATCTCTGGTGCAACTGCCGATTCCATAGCGCATCCTTTACCCGCCTGGGCGCCGCTGGTCGCGGGCCGGCGGATTGTTGTCAATCCGGGTCGGAATTTACGCTTTTGATGTTTTGGCGTCAAACAAAACGTTGTGCTTTACAGCGGGCGAGCGGTGCACTACGATTCAGGTATACACCCTACGATTACTGAGGAGCAGTTCAGTTGCCTCGACATAGACACCTGGAAGTGAACACGGCTTGGTGTAAGGGGTGTCGCATCTGCGTCGCCTTCTGCCCAAAGAACGTTCTGGAGCTTGGCCCGGACGGCAAGGTGGCAATTGCCCGTCCGGACGACTGCATCTACTGCCGCGACTGTGAGTTGCGGTGCCCTGACCTGGCAATCACCGTGGTAACAGAGGCGACGGCAGCTCCCGGAGGCCGCTCGTGAGCAATACCGAACAAGCCCGCGCGGAACGCGCGGAGACGCATCGCTTCGCACCGCGTACCATCCCGGAGAACGTCAAGCTGCTTCAGGGAAACGAGGTGTGCGCGGAGGCTGCGCTCTACGCGGGCATGCGCTTCTTCGCCGGGTATCCCATTACCCCGTCGACGGAGATCGCCGAGCGACTGTCCGCTCGGCTTCCGCAACTAGGCGGAACGTTTGTCCAGATGGAGGATGAGATCTCCTCACTGTGTGCCGTTGTGGGCGCCTCGCTAACCGGGCTGAAGAGTATGACCGCCACCAGCGGGCCGGGGTTCTCACTGATGCAGGAAACCGTTGGCTACGCGGTCATGACCGAAGTTCCCTGTGTCATCATAGACGTCCAGCGTGGCGGCCCATCCACCGGGCTACCCACACACGCCGGCCAGGGTGACGTGATGCAGGTGAGATGGGGAACCCACGGTGATCATTCCATGGTCTGCCTCACGGCAAGTAACCACCAGGACCTCTTCCGCATGGTAGTTGAGGCGTTCAACATCTCAGAGGTGTTTCGCACGCCGGTGGTGGTCTTGATTGACGAGATTGTGGGGCACATGCGCGAACGCGTGGAGATTCCCACCCCAGGAGCGCTACCGTTGAGCGAACGGCTGGTTACCTCCGTCCCTCGTGACGTGGATTATCACCCATACTTCCCGCGTGAGGACGGCAGGTTGCCGATATCCCACTTTGGTGGAGTGCACCGGTACAACGTGACCGGGTTGGTCCATGACATGTGGGGGTTTCCGAGCGACAAGCCGGCTATTGCAAACGATCTCATCCATCACCTGGTTCACAAGCTGGAAAACAGAAAGCGCGACATTGTCCACCACAGGGAGTTCAACCTTGAGGACGCGGAGGTGGTGCTGATCTCCTACGGCGCATCCGCACGAAGTGCGCGTCACATCATGGAGAACCGCCGAGCGGTGGGCATGCGGGTGGGAATGATCGAGCTGCAGACGTTGTGGCCGTTTCCCAATGAGTTGATCCGGGAGCGCTGCAAACACGCGGACTATATTGTGGTGGTGGAGATGAACATGGGC